>CBFDVL010000011.1:0-19836 GCA_965613365.1 uncultured archaeon
GTCTCGTGGGCTCGGAGATGTGTATAAGAGACAGTCCTCAAGGTGGGCATCTGTTGCTTGGTTTGTTTTGAAAATAGCTACTCTCTCAATTTCCTCATTTATTATGAGCATTTCAAAGGCTTTTTTGAGTATTTCTGGATTTTCCCCACGTATTCCAAATAAAACTGGACAAGGCGTGTTGGGAGTTATGAGTATTTTTTTAGAATCAGGGTCGATGTTGTTGAAGGTTAGAGGGAAGGTTTTTTCATTCATTTCAAATACGGATTGCCGAGCTATTTTTCTCTTTTTCCCCCAATTCTCTTTTTTTCTATAGGCAATAAGCTCATAGGTGTAATCTTCAAGTTCGCTACCTATGGCAGCTAATGCTCCTATTATCCCCCTACCATTTTTGTATTTAATTACTTCAGCGTTGTATTTTTTTGCAAGCTTCTCAGCAAAAGCTATGGTCGTTATTCTATGCAAGCAAAGATAATAAAAATTTTTAAATTCCTCCGGAATTTTTCCGAGAAAAAACACCACGCCGGGATTAGTTCTTTCATCCTCAAGCATTGCATTTTTTTCTACTTCTTCTATAACGATCTCCTTTATTTTTTCAATTTCCTTTTCTCTTTTTTCCTTCACTATTATAGCAATAGCTCCATTTCCTCGGGTTTTCCATGGTACAGAGGGGTTAAGCCTTATCAATCTAAGCTCTTTTACTTCAGTGAATGAAAGCCTGCTTGCGATTCTTGCAGCTATGTAAGTGGTGCACATTCCATTAGTAGAGTCGGTATCGTCTATACCTATGTAAAACATGAGTATAACTTTATATATAACGATTAAAAAGTTTTATAACATGCAGAGTAGAGCAAAGCTTGTCGAGAGAGTTTTGGATATACTAAAAAGGAGCAGCTTTGCTATTTCTATGGCTTGTCATGGAAAATCATGCTTTGATTTTCTTGCAAGAAGAAGCATGCTTCTCCTTCTCATTAAAGTTTTGATTAACATAGATACTTTAACCTATGAGCAAGCTCAAGAGATGTTCATAATCTCAAGAAATTTCTCTGCTTATCCTCTAATAGTAGGGATAAAGACAAAACAAGCAGATATGGAAGAAGATGTGGTTTATGAGAGGTTTAAAATATTCGCAGTAACCCCCAGAACCTTGGAAAACATTTTGGTTTATAATATCCTGCCTCTAATATTCTCCTATCGTGGTGGCTATTATGTAAAGATAGATGGCGAAGCATTGAAAAAAGTAAGAGAGGAGAGAAATCTTTCCCTTGGAGACGTTGCTGAAAGAATAGGAGTGAGCAGAAAGACCATATATGAGTATGAGCATGGCAATATGTGCGCTACTTTAAATACCGCAATTAAGCTTGAAGAGTTATTTGAAGTTTCTTTGGCAAAGCCTATAGAAATTTTCATGAGCAGAGATTTCGAGTTTTCCCATAGCACAGTTTCAAAAAATTCTGAGCTTAAAAAACTTGAAAACATAGGTTTTGAGGTTTTTCCAGTTAAAAAGGCACCTTTCGATGCTCTTACAAAAGGCGAGGATGATGTTCTTTTAACGAGGGTTCAACTTAGCTCTCATAGATTAGAAGCAAAGGCTAAAATTTTAAGAAGCATTTCGCATACAGTAAATACGCAAGCCTTTTTTATAATAAGAAAAACAAAGCAGAGGTGCATTGAAGGTATACCGGTAGTTAAGAAGTCAGAACTTGAGGAAATGCAGGATGCAAGAGAACTGATAGAGTTAATAAGAGAAAGAGCAAACTTTATATAGAAGTTCTTACTCACCTTTTTTGAAAAATAGAAAAGTAGGAGGTGAGGATTATGGCAACGGCACAACCGGGACAATTGGGAGGTCAACCAGTTATCATATTAAAAGAAGGCACCACGAGAAGTGTGGGTAGAGATGCTCAAAGAATGAACATTCTCGCTGCTCGAGTAATAGCCGAGATAGTGAAATCAACTCTCGGACCAAGAGGCATGGACAAAATGCTGGTAGATACTCTAGGCGACGTAGTGGTAACCAACGACGGAGTAACAATACTAAAAGAAATGGACGTAGAGCACCCAGCAGCAAAAATGATGGTAGAGGTGGCAAAAACCCAAGAAGACGAGGTTGGAGACGGAACAACGACGGCGGTAGTAATCGCCGGCGAGCTATTAAAGAGAGCAGAAGAACTATTAGACCAGGAAATCCACCCAACAATAATAGCAAAAGGTTACAGAATGGCGGCAGAAAAAGCAAAGGAGATATTAGAAGAGATAGCGGAGGACATAAGCATAGATGACGAGGAGATGCTGAAGAAAGTTGCAATAACTTCAATGACGGGCAAGGGCGCAGAGAAAGCCAAAGATTACCTTGCAGGCTTAGTGGTAAAAGCGATAAAGGCTATTGCTGAGGAAGAAGATGGAAAAATTATAGTAGACTCAGATTACGTAAAAATCGAGAAAAAGCAAGGTGGCGGCATAGAAGATACAGAACTCGTAGAAGGCGTGGTGATAGACAAAGAAAAAGTCCACCCAGGAATGCCAAGAAAGGTAGAGAATGCAAAGATAGCATTGCTCAATTGCCCATTGGAGATAGAGAAGACAGAGACCGACGCTAAGATTCAAATCACAGACCCAAGCCAACTAAAAGCCTTCCTCGAAGAAGAAGAAAGAATGCTAAAGGAAATGGTTGACAAAATCAAAGCAAGCGGAGCAAACGTACTATTCTGCCAGAAAGGAATAGACGACCTGGCACAGCACTACTTAGCAAAAGAGGGAATCTTCGCAGTAAGAAGAGTAAAGAAAAGCGACATAGAAAAACTATCGAGAGCAACCGGAGCAAGAATAGTAACAAACGTCCAAGACCTAACCGAAGAAGACCTTGGTTTTGCTGGCTTAGTAGAAGAACTAAAGATCGGCGACGACGAAATGGTCTTCGTAAGAGAATGCAAAGATCCCAAAGCGGTAACGATCTTAGTAAGAGGAGGAACAGAGCACATCGTAGATGAAGTCGAGAGAGCTTTGGAAGATGCTATAGGTGTAGTTGCTACAGTGGTAGAAGAAAGAAAGGCACTTGCAGGCGGCGGCGCTCCAGAAGTAGAAGTAGCAAACAAACTCAGAGACTATGCAAAAACCGTGGGAGGAAGAGAACAACTCGCAATAGAAGCCTTCGCCACGAGCTTAGAGGTAATCCCAAGAGCACTAGCAGAAAACGCTGGCTTAGACCCAATAGACGTGCTGGTAGAACTAAGAGCCAAGCACGAAAAAGGCAGAGTAAGATATGGCGTAGACGTTTACGACGGCAAAGTAAAAGACATGTTTGAAGAAGGAGTAATAGAGCCCCTAAGAGTAAAAACACAGGCAATAGCCTCCGCAAGCGAAGTTGCGGTGATGATACTAAGGATAGACGATGTTATAGCTGCGAGCAGACTAAGCGAAAAGGAAAAAGGAGGCGCACCGGAGGGCATGGAAGGCATGGGCGGTGGAATGCCTCCAATGTAATTTAAATTAAACCTCTGTGCAGAGCTGTGCCTATAAGCGCGCCTCTAAAACCTTTTTTCTTTATTTCTTCTATGTCTTTTTTTGTTATACCTCCTCCAAGATAAACCTCTAATCTTTGAGCTAATTTTTCACCTATGTCTAAATATTCGTTACCTTTTAATGTTCCAACCTTTGAGATATTTAGCAAGATTATCTTCTTTACGCCCTTTGAAATCAGTATATCTAAGGTTTTTTCTACATCATCTGGCAAAAAAGGCGAGATAACCTTATTATTTTTTATATCCACGCTTACTATGTATTTTCTTAAGTTTATTCTCTTAAATTCTTGAAGAGTCTCTGTTCCTAGAACAACCTTTACTTTTAGAAAAGAATATTTCTTAACATCTTTCTTAGTTCTTATTCCTAGATCAGCCCATATTTCTTTTATCTCTGAGATTTTTCTTAAAATATCAGTGTTTGCAGGCTTCCCTGCTATTGCATCTAAGTCAGCTATATATATCTTTTTAAAAGGCAGATTTTTGGCGATTTCTATGGGATTTGAGCTTTTGGCATAGACCGTTTTTAACTCGGTATATTTCTCTCTTTCCCCACATTTACCAGCTACAGCCTTTCCTTGCATTATATCAATTACTGGAATTATTTCGAAAACCATATATATCCTAATCCATTGGATTAGGAAATATGAAGCTTTTGGTTAGCGTGGTTTCACCAGAAGAGGCGAAGGTCGCTCTTTCAGCAGGCATAGATATCCTAGACATTAAAAACCCTGAAGAAGGCTCACTTGGAGCAAGCTTCCCTTGGATTGTTGAGGACATTTTAAAAATATCTAAAGGCATAGAGGTAAGCGCAGCAATAGGAGATTTTGATTTTAAGCCAGGACTTGCTTCCTTAGCTTCTTATTCCCTATCCAAGCTTGGAGTTAAATATGTAAAAATAGGATTTTATAAAATAAAAACAAAGAAGCAAGCTTTGAAGCTTGGAAAAAGCGTTATTCGTGCTCTAAACGATTCTCACGGAGTCTTTGCTGCTTATGCAGATTATAAAAACATAGGCTCAATCTCGCCCTTTGAAATCATTGAAGTTGGTGAAGAATGTGGGGCAAGCATAGTTATGATAGATACTATAAATAAAAGAGGAAAAAATCTTCTTAACTACATGGGCATGGAAGATTTGAAGATATTTGTTGATACTTCTCATGAAAAAGGACTTAAAGTCGCTCTTGCAGGTTCCTTAGACAGATACTCAATAGCCATGCTAAAAAAAATAAACCCCGATATTGTTGGAGTTAGAGGAGCTGTATGTGAGGGCAGAAAAAGAACCAACTTTATATCAAGAGAGAGGATAATAGAACTAAAAAATCTATGCCAGAACCATTCTTTTCTTTAAAATTTTTTCAGTTTCTTTTGGAAGATCTCCGGAAATTTTGCTTACAAATATTGTTTTATCGTCCCCTCTATCTCTATATACCTCTATGAAGAAGTTCAACGCCCACACTAATATATAACTATTGAATTTCTCACGTATTCTGTAGAGATTTTCTATTCCCTCTTTGCAAAAGGCTTCACAGTCAACAATAACCAACTTCGGGTTTTCCTTCTCAATAGCTTCCAATCCCTCTTCAAAGGTTAAAGTGCAGATCGTTCTATCGTTTTCTAGCAACTTCGACACTAAGAAGAGACAATCTTCTTCTGTTGAAATTATTACGATTGTACTCATTTTTCTATTTCTCCCTCTATACTAAAATATTAAGATTTTTGATAATAAAAGGATTTCGATAGTAATGAGTTTTCTCGATAAACGTTAATAATTTAGCTGGTTAGTTAGGAGGTATGGAATGTTCTATTTTCAAACCACGAACAAACATAAATTTAAAGAAGCCAAAGAGATATTTGAGAAGTATAACTTAGAACTTGAGCGGATTTCCGAGAAATATAGAGAAATCCAAGCCTCAAGCTTGGAAGAAGTTGCTATAGAATCAATAAAAGAAATAGGGAAGAAAAATGTATTTATCGAAGATGCTGGGCTATTTATAAAGGCTTTGAAAGGCTTTCCCGGAGTTTATTCAAGCTATGTTGAGAAAACCATAGGCAACGGAGGAATACTTAAGCTTATGCAAGGCATTGAAAAAAGAGATGCAGAGTTTATATCGGTAGTAGCTTTTCTTGAGGAGGTATCTCCCCCAAGGGTAAAAGTATTTAAAGGAATAGTTAAAGGTAATATTTCTTACGAAGCAAGAGGTAAAGAAGGTTTTGGCTTTGACCCAATATTCATACCTAAAGGTTATAACAAAACCTTTGCTGAAGATATAAATATTAAAATGAGATTGAGTCATAGGAAAAAAAGTATAGAAAAGTTAGCGGAATACCTAAAGCATTGGAGGTAAAATATGGCAAGAATGCATTCTAGAGCAAGAGGAAAATCTGGGTCAACAAGACCCTTTAGAACCGTTCCACCCGAGTGGGTAGAGTATTCTCCAGAGGAGGTTGAAGATTTAGTTATAAAACTTGCCAAAAAAGGATTAAGTCCTAGCATGATAGGAATCGTGCTTCGCGACCAATATGGTATACCAAGTGTTAAGTTAATAACAAAAAAGAGCATTACAAAGATACTTGAAGAGAATAACTTGGGCTTGAAAATTCCAGAAGATTTAATGAATTTAATAAAAAAGGCTGTTAACATAAATAAACACATGAAGGCTCATAAACATGACATGACCGCAAAGAGAGGAATGCAGCTTACCGAGTCTAAGATAAGAAGGCTGGCGAAGTATTACATAAGAGAAGGCAAGCTTCCAAAGAATTGGAAGTTTGACATCGAGAAAGCCAAGCTCTTGGTGAGGTAATGGGGATTCCCCATGAGCTAAAAAAAGCTTTGCGTGATGCATGTTCTCTAGCCAAAGAGGCGATAGCTCAGGAAAAAAGAATTTTAGTTGTGACGCATAATGATGCAGATGGGCTAAGTGCTGGCGGGATTATACACAAAGCTTTTTTGAGAGAAGGTTATCAAGTGCATACGAGAAGCGTGAAGCAGCTTGACAGAGATGTACTTAAAGAAATTTCTAAAAGCAAGGCGGGACTTGTTATATTCTCTGATTTGGGAGCGGGAGTTTTAGATGATATTCAAGAACTCTTTAATTGCGATATAATAATTTTAGACCATCATCAACCAGTTGAGTGCGAGCACGAGCTGGTACATGTCAATCCACATAACGTAGGTATAGATGGCTCAAGAGAAATTAGTAGCTCGGGTGTAGCTTATTTATTTGCAAAGGAAATGAACAGAGAAAATCAGGAGCTTGCAGGTATAGCAATAGTGGGAGCCATAGGAGATATGCAGGATTCTACCGGAGAGCTTATTGGTTTAAATAAAATAATTCAGAAGGATGGAGAAGAAGCAAAGGTGCTTAGGGTAGAGAAGGATTTAAGGCTGTACGGAAGGCAAACAAGACCATTATTTAAAGCCATAGAATATACGACAGAGCCTTTTATTCCCGGGCTAAGTGGAAGCGAATCCGCAAGCTTGCAATTTTTAAGCGATTTGGATATTCCGATAAAGAAAAATGATGAATTTACTAAGCTTGCTGATTTGAGCGAGGAGGAGAAGAAAAGGCTTACTACCGCTTTAATTCTTAGGATGATAGAGCATCGCATACCTCCGAAAATAGCTGAGAGCATAGTGGGAGACGTTTTCACTCTAATTAAAGAAGATAAAAGAACTCCTTTGAGAGATGCCAAAGAGTATGCTACTTTGCTAAATGCCTGTGGCAAGTATGAAAAAAATGGTTTGGGTATAGCTGTGGTGCTCGGAGATAGAGACCAAGCTTATAAAGAAGCTCTTGAAATGCTCAAAGACCATAAAAGCTATATATGCTCATGCTATCGCTGGGTCTCTGAGAACGTGAGCAAAATAAAAGATGAAGAAGTAGTTTATAGTTTTCATGCTAAAGACGAAATCAACGACAGCGTGCTTGGAGCAGTGATTTCAATGGTGCTAAATTCAAGAACCTTAGAAGAAATAAAGCCGATAATAGCCTTTGCCTATGATAAAAATGGCAAAGTCAAGGTCTCCGCAAGAGCGACGAGAGAGCTTGTGGAGCAAGGGGTTAACCTTGGCAAGGCTATGCACTTTGCCTCAGAAAAAGTTGGAGGTGAGGGAGGAGGACATAACATAGCTGCCGGCGCTTCCATAACCATAGGAGATGAAGAGGAGTTTTTAAAATATGCAAAGGAAGAGATAAGAAGGCAGTTGAATGCAGAATGAAAGCCAGACTTGAGTTTTTCTATCAGAGCAAAGAGGAAGCCGAGAAAGTGGCGTATTTACTTGAGATAGACAATAGAGCAACACCTATAAATGTAAAGACAAAAAATATAGCTAATAGAGTGATAACAGAAATAGAGCATGGAAATTTACCTACTCTGCTTGCAACGATTGAAGATGTTATATTTTGTGAGGCAATCATTGATAGGATAATTAAAGTAATTAAACTAGGTGAAAACCGAAATGCTGGACATAAATCTCATAAGAGAAAATCCCGAGATAGTTAAGGACAACCTGAGAAAGAGGGGAGATTTAGAAAAGTTAAAGCTCGTGGATGAGCTTTTAACCTTAGACAAAAAAAGAAAGAAGCTTATAACAGAAATAAATAATCTTCGTCACCTGAGAAATAAAATTTCTCATGAAATAAATCTCTTAAAAAAAGAAGGTAAGAGCATAGAAGAAAAAATAAAAGAAGCAAAGGAAATACCAGTGAAAATTAAAAAGCTTGAAGAAGAGCTTGGTAATGTTGAGGCTAAGATAACTGCATATCTCTACAGACTACCAAATTTGCTCCATGAGTCGGTGCCGATAGGAGAAAGCGAGGAAGATAACGTTGTTGTTAAAACATGGGGGAGCAAGCCAAAGTTTGATTTTAAGCCTCGTGACCATATAGACTTAGCTTTATCTTTGGATTTAGTAGATATTGAAAGAGCAGCCAAGGTAAGTGGTGCAAGATTTTATTATCTTAAAAAAGACCTTGTCCAGCTCAATTACGCTTTGATAAAATTCGCTTTAGATACCATGGAAGAAAAGGGCTTTATCCTTTTTCAACCACCCTATATGGTAAGAAGAAAGGTCATAGAAAGTGCCACAGATCTCGCGGACTTTGAAGATGTGATATACAAAATTGAAGAGGAGGATTTATATTTGATTCCCACTTCCGAGCATGCCTTGCTTGGTTTACATATGAATGAAATTCTCAGCTCGGACGAGCTACCCCTACGTTACTCCGCAATAAGCCCATGCTTCAGGAAGGAAGCGGGTACGCATGGAAGAGATACAAAGGGAATCTTTAGAGTGCATCAATTTGAGAAGGTCGAGCAATTTATATTTTGTAAGCCAGAGGAATCTTGGAAGGAGCACGAGCTTTTGCTTGCCAATGCCGAGGAGATATTTCAAAAGCTAAGAATACCTTACCGCGTGGTTAATGTATGCACAGGTGATATTGGCACAGTAGCGGCGAAGAAATATGATATCGAAGCTTGGCTTCCTGGGCAAGGGAAATATCGCGAGGTTGTATCTTGTAGCAACTGCACAGATTACCAAGCGAGGAGAGCGAAAATAAGATATAGGGCTAAGCCCAATGAACCTACAAAATTTGTGCATACGTTAAATAGCACTTTACTTGCGACAGAAAGAGCTTTAATAGCCATAATGGAAAATTATCAGCGAGAAGATGGAAGTATTAAAATACCAGAGGTATTAGTAAAATATATGAATGGCAAAAGGGAAATAGCTTAGGTAGGAGGAATTGAATGGCAAGAGCAAGAGCAAAAAGAAAGGTAGATACTTGGAAAACAAAGAAATGGTATGATATATATGCACCAAAGATGTTTGGCGAGATAAAAATAGGCGAGACCGTAGCAAGTAATCCAGAAAATTTAATAGGTAGGGTAATAGAAGTCACTTTAAAGGATATTACTGGAGAATTTACAAAGCAGCACATAAAACTGAAATTTCAAATTCACGAGGTAAAGGGAGACAAAGCATACACCAAACTAAAGGGTCATGAGCTTTCAAGAGAATACATGAGAAGCCAGATAAGAAGAAAAACAACGAGAGTAGAGGGAATAGTGGATGTGGTAACCAAAGATGGTCAGAAGCTCAGGGTAAGAGTAATTGCCATTGGAAGGGGAAGAGCACAAACCTCTCAGGAAGAAGCCATTAGGAGAGCGATGGTGGAGGTAATCAAAAATAAAGTTCCAAAGCTTACCTTTGAGGAGTTCATTTCACAAGTACTTAATGGAACAATAGCAAAGGAGATGTATGAGCCTGCCCATAAAATATATCCTCTAAAAAATATAGATGTTAGAAAGATAAAGGTCTTATGATTGATTTAATATTCTTAGCTCTGGCAGGCTTTTTTATATACAAAAGGAAGATATTAGACTTGGAAGGGACGCTTGCAGCTTTTTTAATGGCATTGATAATAGGAAGCTTTGCAAACACGAAGTGGCTTGTTTTGCTTTTTATTTTTCTTTTTGTTGGTTATGTCTCAACCAGATATAAGTTCGACAAAAAGAAAAGCATGAACATTGCAGAAAGCTATGATGGAAGTAGAAGTTTAATCAATGTTATAGCAAATGGTGCAGTTCCTACCTTCATGGCTTTATTATGGTATATTAATTATAAGCATATTAACCTCCCTTCTCTTGGTGAGGTATTAAAAGCCGGGTATATAGCAGCAATAGCAACCGTAACTGGAGATACTCTTTCTTCCGAGATAGGGGTACTGAGCAAAGAGGAACCTGTTTTAATCACTACTCTCAAGAAAGTAAGACATGGGGAAAATGGAGCTATTTCTTTGCTTGGAGAATTAGCGGGTATAGCAGGTGCTTTGATTATAGGTATAAGTGCCTATCTTCTTGGTCTGTCAACTCTTAAAATCTCACTTGTAGCATCTTTGATAGGAGGTGTTATAGGCTTCCACTTTGATAGTCTGCTCGGAGCAATATTTGAGCGAAGAAAGTTAATAGGTAATGGCACAGTTAATTTTCTCTCAAGTATAGCTGGAAGCCTGATCGGAATAACGATGGTGATGAAGTTTTGTTGTTAAAAGGTGGAAAAAATGATAATAGATTCCCATAATCATCTGGGAGGTCCCGATAAGGAAGATGGGGCTAGGCAGAGTGTTGATGAGATTTTGTCAAGAATGGAAAACGCTGGTGTTGACATAGCTATCGTTTTTCCCTTCAACGAAGAACCTTTAACGCTTGCAAACATGTTTATTTCAAGAGCTCAAAGAGAACATCCTGATAAGCTAATAGGTTTTGTAAGATTGAATCCAAACGATAGGGAGATGGCCATACTCGAGGCGAGAAAGGCTCTAACAGAATATAAGCTCAAAGGCATAAAACTACATCCTACCGCACAAAATTTTTATCCAGACCATCCTTTTGTTCTCAGAATCATAGAAACCGCTGCCTTTTATGACGTTCCTGTGGTATTTGACAACGGAAAGTCAGCTTCTAAGAACGAAGAAATTGCAAAGCTTGCAAAACTTGTTCCGGAGGCAAAGATAATCTTAGCTCACATGCGAGGAGAGAAATACATCGAGGTGTGCGAAGAGAACGAAAACCTATATCTCGGCACGGTAAAGGCTAAGCCAGAGGACATTGTTAAAGCCTTAGATGTACTTGGGGCTGAGAAGCTCATAGCCGGTTCGGATTCACCCTATGCTGATATGAAGTATGAGATGCGTGATAAATTCGAAGATATAACGTCTGAAAAAGAAAGAGAGCTTATACTCGGAAAAAACATTGCGAAGCTAATGAATCTTTCGTTTCCTTGAAGGTGTTTAAAATGAAGGCATTGCTTTTGGTTCTCGATGGCGTGGGGGATAGACCCATAAAGGAACTTGGATATAGAACACCGCTTGAAGTTGCGAACACGCCAAACTTAGATAGAATAGCAGAACTTGGAATAAATGGTATACTTGACCCTATCTCTCCAGGTATAAGAGCAGGCTCAGATACAGCCCATCTTGCACTTCTTGGTTATGACCCCTATGAGATATATACAGGGAGAGGACCTTTTGAAGCAGCAGGGATAGGGCTTAAGCTTGAGAGAAACGACATCGCGCTAAGATGCAATTTCGCGACAATAGATGAGAATGGAATTGTAATAGATAGAAGGGCAGGAAGAATAAGCGAAGGCACGGAAAAGCTTGCTAAAGCTTTGAATAACATAAAGCTTTCTAAGGCTAAGATAATTTTTAAAGAATCTGTAGCTCATAGAGCTGTGCTTATTCTTCGTAGCAAGAATGAAAAGCTCAGCTATAGGGTAAGCGACTCCGATCCTCATGAAGTAGGGAAGCCCATATTAAAGGTAAAACCTCTTGAAAATTCTCCTGAAGCCGAGATGACAGCTAACTTATTAAACGAATTTACAGAAAAGGCGATAGAGGTTCTCAAAGAACATGAGGTAAATAAAAAACGTGAGAAAGAAGGCAAGCTTCCAGCTAATGCTATTTTGATGAGAGGGGCAGGAGTAACTCCAAATTTAAAGCCTTTTAAATTAAGCTCAGCATGTATAGCTACTACGGGAATTATAAAAGGTATTTGCAAGCTTGCGGGCATGGATATAATACCAGCAAAAAAGGAATATAAAGTAAGGTTTAAGCAAGCCTTAGAAGTTCTGGAAAAAAAGGAATTTTTACTTATGAATATTAAAGAGCCAGATGAAGCTGGACATGATGGAGATTTCAGAAAAAAAATAGAAATCATAGAAAAAATAGACGAAAGCTTAGACGAGATTCTCGAGTTTGCCAAAGATAACTATGTCATAATTCTTGGAGACCATTCTACTCCAGTAAGCGTTAGAGACCATACCGGAGATAGTGTCCCAGTGGTTATATGCGGTCCTGAAGTTAGAGTAGACACTGTTCGCGAATTTAATGAGAGGAGCTGTGCAAAAGGAGGGTTAAATAGGATTAAAGGCAGAGACGTAATGCCCATCTTATTGGATTTAATGAATAAATCAGAGAAGTTTGGAGCATGAATAGTATGGAGCATATATTTAGAGCCTATGATATTAGAGGTATAGCAAATAGAGAATTAACCCCTAACATAGTTGCGAAGATAGGCTTAGCTTATGGCACATATTTAAATGGCAAAGCAAGGGTTTTGATAGGTAGAGACGCCAGAACAAGCAGCGAGGTTTTTGAAAAAGCTTTCATAGCAGGATTAGCTTCTACTGGGTGCGATTGCTATTCTGCTGGGCTATTACCAATACCAATAGTTAATTTCAAAATCTGGAAACTTGGCTATGATGGTGCTTACATAACGGCATCGCATAATCCTCCTGAGTATAATGGAATAAGATTTAGGCATAGAGATGGGAGTGGCTATACCAAGGAAAATCGGGAGATAAAGGAAATATTCTTAAGCAATAAGTTTAAACTTGCTAACTGGAATAACCTTGGCAGGATTCATTATCTTGATGCTTCTCTGATAATCAGAGAATACTCTGATTATCTACTGAACAGAATAAATGCAGAAAGAGAGTTAAATATCGTATTAGACCTTGGTAATGGTGCCTCTTGTGTTTCAACACCCTATATATTCAGAGAAGCTGGACATAGGATTCTAACATTAAATTCTCAACCCGATGGCACCTTTCCGGGAAGACCCTCTGAGCCAAGCGAAGAAACTTTAGAAGATTTGAGCAGAGCTGTGAAGGTGAAGCGGGCAGACTTTGGAGCTGGCTATGATGGAGATGGAGACAGAGTAATATTCGTAGATGATAAAGGTAGAGTGGTGCAAACCGAAAAAATAGGGATTTTAATATGCAGGGAGATTTTAAAAAAGAGAAAAGGCGTTGTAATAGCCAACATTTCATGCTCGATGATAGTAGAAGAAGAAATAGAAAAACTTGGAGGAAAGGTAATAAGAACAAGAGTAGGCGATGTATTTATCGCCGAGGCGATAAAAAAACACAATGCAATCTTCGCAATGGAAACCTCTGCGCATTTCTTCATGCCCGAGTTTTATATATTTGATGACCCAACCTTAGTAAGTTTAAAGCTTGCAGAGATTCTAAGCAAGGAAAATAAAAAACTCTCTGAGCTTGTGGATGAAATTCCGAGCTATCCTATGGTCACAAGAAATTTTCCGTGTGATGACAGAATAAAATTCAAGATTGTAGATAAGATAATAGAAAACCTGAGAAAAGAAGGCTATACAATAGATTTAACAGACGGAGCAAAGGTTATTTTCGACGATGCTTGGGCCTTGCTAAGACCAAGCAATACCACACCTCTAATAAGAGCGTGCGTTGAAGCAAAAAGCAACAAAAGAATAAAGGAGCTTTTAAAGTTTGTTGAACGGGAGCTTAGAAAAGCTGAGAAAGAGGTTAAATAATGAAGGCGGTGATACTCGCAGCTGGGAGAGGTGAGAGATTAGAACCTTTGACCGAAACCATGCCAAAATGCATGCTCCCTTTAGCAGGAAAGCCAATTCTCGAGCATATAATAGAAGAGGTAAAAAAAGTCGGAATAGACGAGATTACCATAATAATAGGATATAAAGGTGAAGAAATAAAGAATTATTTTGAGGATGGAGGGAAATTAGGAGTTAAGATAAATTATGCCGAGCAAAACGAGAGACTGGGCACAGCCCATGCCCTAAGCATGGTTTATCTTGATGAAGATTTTCTAGCTCTAAATGGAGATACGATAATAACAAGCGAAGCTCTTGAGAAGCTTATCAAAAATCATGAAGGAAAGGTAACACTTGGATTAAAAAAAGTTGATGACCCAAGAAATTATGGAGTCGTCGAGCTTGAAAAAGACAGAGTTTTAAAAATCGTTGAAAAACCAAAAGAAAAAATCTCCAACCTTGCAAACGCTGGAATTTACGTTTTTTCTCCAGAAATATTCAAAGCCATAGAAAAAACTCCAAAATCTGAAAGAGGAGAATATGAAATTACCACCTCTATTAATATAATGATTGAAAATGGTGAAGAAGTTAAAGGAGTGGTCTTTGAAGATATATGGCTAGACATAGGCACTCCTTGGGGATATCTCGATGCCAATAAAGTAATGCTTGAGAGGATGGAAGAGAGAATAGAAGGTGAGGTCGAAGAAAATGTCACGATAAAAGGAAAACTCGTACTCGGTAAAAACTCTGTTATAAAATCTGGGAGTTACATAGAGGGGCCAGTTTACATAGGAGAGAATACAAAAATAGGACCGAATACCTATCTAAGAAGCTTCTCTACAATTGGCAACAACTGCAAAATAGGTAATGCGGTTGAAATAAAAAACTCCATAATAATGGATTATACAAATGTTCCTCACTTATCTTATGTCGGCGATTCAATCATAGGAAGAAGATGCAATCTGGGCGCAGGAACAAAGGTTGGAAACCTCAGATTAGACGAGAGGAACGTGAAAATGAGAATAAAGGGTAAACTCGTGGATACCGGCAGAAGAAAAATGGGCTGTCTTATCGGCGATAACGTAAAGCTTGGACTTAATGTGATGATAAACTCTGGTAGAAAAATAGGAAGCAACTCAAAAATTGGGCCGGGAGTAATAGTCTATTCAGATATACCCAAAAATTCTTTGGTCGTTGTAAAGCAGGAGCTTGAATTTAGATAAATTAAGAAAACATTCCTTTGGGCGGAGAAGGCTTTTTTGGAATAGCCTTTAACGCTTCTTCAAAGTCTTCTTTTGTTATTACGTCAGAATCTCTTAATATTGCCCTATGTAACGCAACCTTGAGTAACTTTTCTTTTAAGTCTCTTCCGGAGAAGCCTTCGGTTTTTGCAACATATTCTTTTAAGTCGACCTCGAGCTTTAAAGGTAGCTTCCTTGAATAATGCTCGAGAATTTTTAGCCTTTCCTCTGCGGTTGGAAGTTTAAATTCAAGCTCCTCTTCAAATCTACTTCTCAAGGCTATGTCAAGCATACTTGGTGCATTAGTAGCAGCGATTGTAACCACGCCCTTATTTTCCTTTATACCTTCAAGTTCTGTAAGCAGAGCATTAACTACTTCTGAAACATCCCCTCTAATAGCTTGATAACCCCTATCCAAGCCTATTGCATCAAGCTCATCTAAGAATATTATGGAAGGAGCATTATCGAGGGCATTTGAATAAAGTTCGTGAATTCTCTTCGAGCTTTCTCCCACGTACTCTCCTATTAAATCTGTTGCTCTCATCAAATATAGCGTCGAAGAGGTTTCGCTTGCAAGAGCCTTTGCGGTCATGGTTTTACCCGTGCCGGGAGGTCCATAGAATAATATATTTTTTGGCGCCCATTCTCCAAACTTCTCTGGATTCCTAAGATACTTCATTATTATTTTACATTTCCTTTTTACATGCTCATGACCTATTATATCTGAGAATGAGCATTTTGGATTTAATCTTGGGAAAAATCGCTCTTTTTCAACTTTTATTATTGTATCGTCTGTTATCATGACCTCTCCTTGAGGAAGAACTTTAATAACTTTAAAGGCAAAATCGGGAATTATTCTTTGGTCAAAGAGGTAGTCACCTTCCTCTATTATTATTCCCAGCCATTGCTCTCTTGCATAAACCTCAAAAAGCTTTTCGTCCCTGATATTAATAGGATAGGTCTTCTGAGAATCTCTCAATGGAAAACCAGCCGGTTTTAATTTTATCAAGCGAGCTGGACGTGCTTCTTGCTGTATTTTAACTTCTCTTTTCTTTTTCTTTGCCTTCACTTTGATCCATGAATCTAAGTATGTTTGAATAGCCAACTCCTCCTTTTTAAATTTCCCTGAAAATTTAATATCTACAAAGAATTTAATAAATAACATGCTCGCAAAGTTTTTTGTAGCTTGCATGTATAAGAGTGAAGAAATTTATGAAGAAGCAAAAAAACTTTTAGCAAGCGAATATGGCGAGATAGAGAAGGAAAGCTTTGTCTATGATTTTAATTTCACGGATTATTACGAGAAGGAGATGGGAAAGGGATTGAAAAAAAGATTCATGGTTTTTAAGGAACCTATGGAAAGAGATAAGCTTTTAGAAGTAAAGCTCTATGCAATGAAAATCGAGGAAAAACTCTCTGTAGATGGCAAAAGAAGAATAAACTTAGACCCGGGTTATATTACAAAACATTCTTTGGTTTTGGCAACGAGAAAAGAGAGAAATCATAGAATTTATCTTGGTAGGAGCATATTTGCAGAGGTTACTCTAACCTTTACAAAAAAAGGTTGTAGATATTTTGAATGGACCTATGCAGATTACAAGCAAGAGAAACTCTGTGAGTTTTTCCAAGAAATAAGAAAAGAGTTAAATATTTAAAAACAATTTTTTCTTATGCGTTGCTTCATAGCCATTGATGTGAGCAATTTCTTTGTGGAAGCTTTGGACGAGCTTAGTAAAATACAGGGACTAAAGCTTGTTTCGCCAGAGAATTTACATATAACTCTAAAATTTCTTGGCGAGGTTGAAGAAAGCAAGGTGGAGAAAATCCATGAGAGCATGAGGCAAGCTCTTGAGAAATTTGATAGTTTTAGCATAAGCTTTAGGGGTATGGGAGTTTTTCCTAGCCTGAGATATATAAGGGTGATATGGGTTGGCGTAGAAAGAAATAGAGAGAGAATCATTGAAATGCAAAAAGCTTTAGAACGAGAACTCGAAAAGCTAAATTTTAAAAGAGAAAAAAAGTTTTCTCCACACTTAACACTTGCAAGGGTGAAATTTCTCAGGGAAAAGCAGAAGATTTTAAAGCTTATTTCAAAATTTGAAAATGTTGAATTCGGAGAGCTTAGGGTAGAGAAGGTAAGACTTAAAAAAAGCAGGTTAACACCTCAAGGACCAATATATACAACGGTTAGAGAAATATGTCTGCAATAAGCTTTATTGAAAGGTATTTCATAGAACCGATGTATACTGGAGAGGGATATAATATATATAACACCATAGTTTATGGTATTTTACTTGGCATAGGTATAGTGGCATGCTATAAAATTCTTGAAAGGCTTGAAATAGAAGTAGATGAAAGACTTTTGATAGCTTTGTTTCCATATTTAACTCTTGCTTCCATTTTACGAGCTCTTGAAGATGCTTGTATTTTGCCAAAAACTGCGTGGTTCATCACTCCCGGTATATTTTTCTTTACCTTCTTCTTAGTTCTTCCTTTGTTGATCATTTCTCATAAGCTAACAGAGAACTACCACTTGGTTATGATTGTCTTAGGGCTAGTAGCCTTGCTTATACCTTCTATAAGCGTGATAAGAAATATAGTTACAATAAAACCAGCGATTTATACTCTTGCAATGTTTCTTTTGTTGAGTTATTTATTTGTGCTTGTAGTAGAGCGATTAAATATAAGTATATTTAAAGATGCAAAAATTATTGGGATATTTATAGCCCATTTTCTTGATGTAGCTGCTACGGTCGTTGGAGTTGAGTTCTTTAATTACTGGGAGGAGCATTACTTTGAAAATATAATAATTTCTAAAGTTGGTACAAGTTTTGTTTTACTTCCACTCAAACTCATAGTAATTTCACTTGGTATTGTAGTGATTCAAAAAGTTTTTGAGGATGAAAGGGAGAGAAATTTCTGGTATTTGGCTTTATTTATCATAGGTTATTCTCCGGGGTTAAGAGATGTGCTAAAGATGATACTTGTTGGTTAGCTCTTTAGTAGAAACAAGATTCTTCTCAAGGGCAAGTTTCTCTTTGCTTAAGCCTATCGCAAGCCCAATAAGTTGAGTAACATGGAGAACGGGTATTTTTGGCTCAAAGTTAAGAACAAGCTGGTTCGAATCAAGAGCATAATGGCAAAGAGGGCAGAGAGTTGCGATGCAATCTGCTTTTACCTTTTTTGCACCATTTAAAATTTTTTTGACCATCTCGCGATGTAATTTTTGGTCTATTAAAGTTAATGGAGCTCCACAGCAGTCTATTTTTTCAGGAAAGCTTGTTACTTCGCAGTTTAAAGCTTCTATTAATTTTTCGAAGGTTTCTGGATGTTCTGGATTATCGAAGTTTGTGATTTCGGGCGGTCTTAGTATCTGGCATCCATAATATGGAGCAACCCTGATTTCGAGTTCTCTTTTAACCTTTTCTCTTAGATTGCTAAGTCCATAATCCTTAACAAAAACTTCGAGGATATGCTTCACCTCTACTTTGCCATTATATGCTTTGCCAATTTTGCTTAGAATTTCGTTAGCTTCTTCCTTAGCTTCTGAGCTTTCCCTTATCATCTTGTTCGCTTTTTTTGTGTTTAAAAAGCAACTTGAGCATATTGTTACCATGTCCAAACCAAGCTTCTCGGCAAGAGAGAGATTCCTTGCGTTCAAAGAGAGCCAGACTTTTTCGTTATAGTCTTCTATTGCATGGGTTCCGCAACAATTGGCTTCTACGAGCTCTATTAGTTCTATACCAAGCGCTTCTGCAACATTTTTTGTTGAGATATGATATTCTATGGAGCTTGACTTTGATGAGCATCCGGGAAAATAGGCATATCTAAGCTTTTCTACCATTACCACCACCAGCAAGTTCAAAGATTCTTTTTACTTCTTCTGCACTTGGGGATTTTTTCTCAATAAGAGAAATCTTGCCTTTTCTGAGCATAGTCCAAGCTACACTCAAGGGTAGCATTTTTGTAGAGCCAAGTAAACCTTTAAGCTTTAGAACGAGCTTGGCTTCTGAAAGTTCTCCATTTTCTTTAACTATGTCTGCAAAGGCTTTGATAAATTTTGCTCCTTCCTTATCTTCTGCAAGTCTGTCTCTTATCGCGAGCTTTCGCATCGCGCTTAGAACTTCGGAAGGCTTAACATCTCTTGGGCAGCGAGTTGTGCATTTGTAGCAAGTGGCGCAAAGCCAAGGGATGTCTCTCTTTAGAGGTTCAGTTATGCCAAAACTTGCAAGAAGCACAAGCTTTCTTGGATTAAATTCCCTGTTGAGCCATGCTACTGGGCAATCTCCCGTGCATGTGCCGCACTGGTAGCATTTATAGGCATCTCCTCCTAAGGCTTTAAGTTCTTCTGCCAAGCTTCTATTGGTCTCAAGCTTCATCATGTGCAAATTTCCTCCAAGCTTCGATTAAGTTAATGAATAATAATGATAAATTATTTATTATAAAAACTTAACCCCAACTTTTCCTTATAGTTGCGATATTTTTAGTACTACTTGTTTATGAAACTGCCTGGTGATTTAATTATGCATAGGTCGAATGAAGCAGATGTTGTAGCCCTTGCAGGAACTGGCGTGAAGAAATTATATATCCCGGAGGAAACCTATTCACCTGAGACACTCTTTCACTTTCTCCCGGTGTTTATAAAGGTGCGACTATACGATAAAGAGATAAAAATATTCCTGTCTCTTATACACATCTCC
>CBFDVL010000012.1:0-19697 GCA_965613365.1 uncultured archaeon
CAGTTAGTCTCTGTGTAATAGTTGGTTTGTTGATTGGTGTAGGTATGGGTTTGCTTGGTTATCATTATTTTTCTCAAACCAAAATTGGCATGACAATGGCAGTTTATGAAGGTCTTACCCAAGGCAACACTTCAACCAACTGGCAATCTATAAAAATAGAGCCAACTAAAGAAATGGTTGAAAAAATTGTGTTTTATGAGGATGGCAAACAAGAAATTATAGATCCAAAATCTGAAGAGGGAAAAGGATTAGCAAGTTTGCTTACCCGTAAACTTCATGAACTAAATTTACAAGCAAGATGTGTTTTTAGCGAACAAGATATTCAGGAAATAAAGCAAAAAGACAGAGTTGTAGAGTTAATTTTCAAGAAACCAATAGATATTACGATTTCTCAATGGGTTGAGCCAGAAGAAAGGTACCATATTCCTGTTGATGAAAAAGGATACAGAATTTTGGAGAATGTTGAAACTGCCATATTTATTTTGGAGGATAATTTATCTGAAGGCTTGGAAGGTCATATTTTAGTAGGTCATGAAGTTGAAGGAAGAATAGGCTACAGTTGCTGGGCAATACAGCAAGAAGGGAGCAAGGAAATAGATAAAACATGGACTGACGAAGTGAACTACCCCGCCCTGAGGGACGGGGCTTCTCCCGTTCCATCCCGACTTTGCATCAGGACTTCATCTGGGAGTTTGGGGGGGCTCACTCCTCCCCATCCCATGCCTCTCGTTAAGACATGGGCTATGTTTATTGCAGCGTTCAAATCTCTATTGTAGACTAAACCACACCTAAGACACGTGAACTCCCTTCCATTGACTTGGGCAACACGCCCGCATCTATGACACCTTTTCGAGGTATTCTTTGGATTAACATATACTATGGGAATTCCCTCTAAATTAGCTTTGTATTCAATATTCAATATACTGCTGTAATTTTTGAAAGCTCCATGCGTGTAACCTTCTGTTTAGCTTAGCTGAACCATTCATGTTCTCTCTAATGAATTTTTGCTGTCTTTCGCCGAAAACTATTGGCAAAGTTACTCTCTTTACGATTAAGACTTAGAGTTAGCCAGTAGGGAGTTAGCTTATTTGTTGTTTTAGCAAAGGAGTAGCAACGCTTGTCAAAGCGGATTGAAATTCTCTTTAGCTTTGGTCTCTCGGTCTTAACCTTGCCTTCCTTCTTCTTTTCGTTGAAGCTCTTTACAATTTCCACTGCTTTATCTCTCGCTGTCTGAATTAGGGCTGTGTTCAGGTTGAATAGTTGTTTTGCTTTTTCATAGGTGTTTCTGTGCAAAAATGTCTTTGATGTTGAATTGAAGCCAAGATACCAGTTCACAAGCTCAAAATATTCTTCCAAAAACCTGTTCAGGGCTAAAACCTTCTTCTTGTTTGGTCTGAAAACTTTTCCTACTACAGTTACTGAACTTCTTTCTTCATGGGAACATCCCTAAAGTTTATTAGTTTCTAAAGACATTTAAACCTTCCCAACCCGCCTCCCCTTGCGTATCCCCTCGCTTTCGCAAGGGGTCTTGCAAGCAACAAAAAGATAAAATTTAAATCCTTTACCTGCTAAACCTTTTATTCGGGAGGTATCAAAGTGGTGAGAGTAGCAATTAATGGTTTTGGCAGAATAGGCAGAAACGTTTTCAAAGCCGGATATAAAGAAAAAGATATAGAATTTGTAGCGGTAAACGACTTGGCTTCGCCAGAAATTCTTGCGCATCTTTTAAAATATGATTCAATCTATGGCAAATTTGAGGCAGAGGTGGAATGCAAGGAGAATAAAATAATCGCCGGTGAAAGAGAGCTTGTAGTTTACAATGAACCAGACCCAGAGAACCTACCATGGAAGGAGCTTGACATAGATATTGTAGTAGAATCAACGGGAAGATTCACATTTAGAGAAGGGGCAGAGAAGCATATTAAGGCTGGAGCGAAAAAAGTTGTAATTTCAGCTCCAGCAAAAGAGCCAGACATAACAATAGTCATGGGAGTAAATCAAGAAAAATACGATGCTGAGAAGCACAACATAATCTCAAATGCTTCTTGCACAACAAACTGCTTAGCTCCGGTTGCCAAGGTTCTCAGCGAGAACTTTGGCATAATCAAAGGCTTCTTAACCACATGCCATGCTTATACCGCCGGTCAGAGAATCTTGGACTTACCACATAAAGATTTCAGGAGAGCGAGAGCAGCGGGAGTATCGATAATACCTACTACCACGGGAGCTGCGAAAGCAATTCATTTGGTATTGCCTGAGCTCGAAGGAAAGCTTGATGCGATTTCTCTTCGCGTTCCCGTTCCTTGTGGCTCAATAAATGATTTGGTTGTAGAGCTTGAAAAGGAAACGAGTGCTGAAGAGTTAAATAGTGCGCTTAAAAAAGCTTCGGAGAACGAGCTTAAGGGAATATTACAATACATTGAAGAGCCAGTAGTTTCAAGAGATATAATAGGCAATCCTCACTCAGCCATTGTAGATGGGCTACTAACCAAGACAAATAAAAACATGGCTAAAGTACTTGCGTGGTACGACAACGAATGGGGCTTTTCAAATCGTATGGTTGACTTAATTAAGTATATTGCAGAAAGGATGTGAACTTGATAACAACAAAAATAGCCAAGGTTATAGATGAAGCTCCAAACATTAAAACCTTTATTTTCGATTTTAAAGGCAAGGCTACCCCTGGACAGTTTATAATGGTTTGGCTACCAGAAATAAATGAAAAGCCGATGAGCTTATCCTACGTTGAAAACTTTGGAATAACCGTTAAAAAAATTGGAGAGTTTACTGAAAAGCTTCATGAACTTGGAGAAGGAGATTTGATTGGCTTTCGCGGACCCTATGGCAGAGGATTCAAAATAGAAGGCGAGAAGCTATTATTTGTGGCAGGAGGGATAGGAATAGCTCCTATAGCTCCTTTAGTAGAAGAAGCTACAAGGTTAAGCAAAGAAGCAACCGTAATAATGGGCGCGAGAAACAAAAATGAGCTTATATTCGTTGAGAGAATTAAAAAAACCAAAGCGAAGGTAATACTTGCTACAGAAGATGGTAGCGCAGGAATTAAAGGCACGGCAATAGATGCTCTTATGCTTAGTAAAGAAAGCTTTGACCAGTGTTTTGCTTGTGGACCTGAAAAAATGCTTGTTGAGGTATTGAAATATGCAAAAGTAAGAAAAATTCCCACTCAGCTCTCACTCGAGAGATATTTTAAATGCGGCATAGGTATCTGTGGCTCTTGCGCTCTTGATGACAAAGGCTTGCTTGTTTGCAGAGATGGTCCTGTATTCTATGATCATGAGTTAAACGGAGAGTTTGGAAAATATAAAAGAGATGCAAGTGGAAGGAGGATAAAAATATGATAGAGATAAGTTAATCCAATCTAATGCATTTAACACCTTCTTTCAAACTAACTTTATATTGTATATTATCACAGGTACAGAGCTCTTTTCCTTCTTTTAAAGCAAATGCTATATAGAGAGAATCATATATTGGTATTGGTATTTTATGTTTTATTGAAATTCTTAGACCATCTTCTAAAAAATTCAGGCTTTTTCTAACTTCTATACTTTCCTTTAAGAGGATTAAAGCTCTTAATTTTTCTGTGGCATCTTTTTCTGATATTAATCCACGATAAAAAGCTTTCCAAATTGCATTGGTAGATTCATTTATAGCAAGCTCTAAAGTTGAGGAACCTTTTAAGACGGATATAAGACTTTCCCAATTTTCCTCCTTTAGTATAAACTTAGCTATAACCGAGGCATCAACGACCTTCACGGTCTTCCCTCACAGAACTCTGAGAAAATCCTACAGGCACGCTTGAAGTCTTTGCTATTATTGAAACCGCTTGGCTGAATTTTTTCTCTTTCTCTGCTTCTTCTATTTTTTTAATTATGAACTCCCTTATTTCCTTCGACCAGTTGATGTTTAACTCCTTCATCTTACTCTTTATTTCCTTAGGTATTCTGAATGTTATTACTTCCATGTTATACATAATGTAATACAGAAAATTTAAAGGTTTTGTATCATTCCAACTTCTCCACCACGCCCACAAGAAGCTTTATCGTATTTTCTATGTCTTCAAGTTTTGCAACCTCTACTGGCGAGTGAATATATCTCGTTGGAATTGAAACAACTCCAGAGGGCACACCTTCTTTAGTTAGGTGAATTGCAGTAGCATCTGTTGTGCCTCCTTCCCCAACCTCAAGCTGATAGGGTATGTTAAGCTCCTCCGCTGTTTCAATTAATAACTCTCTAACCTTTGGATGAGAGATTAATCCTCTTCCCTTTGCATCTACTATGGAAATCGTTGGCCCCTTGCCGAGCTTTACATTGCTTTCTTCTTCTCTCACTCCGGGATAATCTCCAGTGGTAGTTACATCAATGGCAATGGCATAGTCTGGATAGATTTTAAAAGCCGAGGTTCTCGCACCTTTTAATCCTACTTCTTCTTGCACTGTGGCAACGCCATAAAGTTCAACTTTTGGAGTAGCTTTCTTCAATACCTCTATCAAAACATAACACCCAAGCCTATCATCGAAGGCTTTTCCAGTTATAAATCCATTTATAAGCTCTTCGAAGTCTCTGTCAAAAGTTATGTAATCGCCAATTCTTACTCCAGCCTTTTCAACATCTTCTTTTTTTCCCGCTCCGATGTCTATGAACATATCCTTGTACTCAACTACCTTTTTCCTCTCTTCTTCTTTCATTAGATGAGGAGGCTTTGATCCAATTACTCCATAAACTCTGCCTTTTTTTGTATGGATTATCACACGCTGGTTAAGCAAAGTCTGGTCAAAGAAGCCGCCAAGAGTTGTGAACCTTATGAAACCTTGCTTATCTATGTGCTTGACCATTAGCCCAATTTCATCCATGTGCGAGGCGAGCATGAGCTTTTTTTTACCTTCACCCTTTCTTACTATCAGGTTACCAAGCTTATCAATGCTCTGCTCATATTCGCCAAGCTCACTTGCTATTATATCTCTAACTTCGTCCTCGCAACCCGGGGTTGCATGTGCTTCACATAATCTTTTAATAACTTTGACATTCATTTTCTCTCCTCCAGATAATCTTTTATCCTTTTTATTCCTTCTTTTATTTTATCCTCGCTAGTTGCATAGGAAAACCTTATATAGCCTTTTCCATAATTTCCAAAGGCTTCTCCCGGAGTAGTAACTACTTGCGCATGCTTTAAAAATTCCATGACCAAGCTTGAGGATTTACCATAGGCTGAGAAGTTTGGAAACACATAAAAAGCTCCGGTTGGTTTAACTACGCTTATTTCTTCTATCTCAGATAGAAGAGATAGAATTAAATCCCTTCTCTTCTTAAAAGTCATTGCCATGTTTTTAACAAATTCTTTTTCTGCTTTTAAGGCCGCAAGGGCCGCTCTTTGAGAAAGTGAGCAAGTGCTTGCTTGGATATATTGATGAATCTTAAGCATCTCCTCGATTAAGCTTAGTTCAGCTTGAACATAGCCAAGCCTTAAACCAGTCATTGCATAGCTTTTTGAGAACCCGCTCACAACAATAGCTCTGTCTGTAAATTTACCAAAGCAATGGTGCTTAGCTTCATAGACTATTTCTTCGTAGACCTCATCTGAGACGGCATAAAGTTTGTAATCCTCGCATATTTCTGCAATTTCTTTAAGAATTTTCTCTGGAAATACTACGCCTGTAGGATTGCTTGGCGAGTTTATTATTAATAGCTTAGTTTTCTTTGTTATTCTTTCCTTAATATCATCTGGATTTGGAATAAAGTTTTTCTCTTCCTTTAAAGGAAGAGAAATTGGCTTACCTTCAGCTAATCTCACAAGTGGAGCATAAGAAACAAACCCCGGATTAGGTATCAAAACCTCATCGCCGGGATTAACCAGAGCCATTATCGCTATATGTAAAGCTTCAGAAGCACCCGAGGTTACAATAATCTCCTCAATGTTCGTAGTTACACCTCTCTCTGCAAATCTATCAACCAAAGCTTCTCTTAACTCCACTATGCCTTTATTCGGAGTATAGTGGGTAAAATCTTCTTCCAATGCTTTTATTATTTCTTCTTTCGCTTCTTCTGGTATTCCAAAATCGGGCTCCCCTATCGCAAGGTTAATAACATTTTCTCTACCAGCAAGCTCAAACATTTTTCTTATGCCCGAGATATCAATTTTTGCCAAACGTTGAGCAAACATGCTAAGAAATCTGCTCACTTGCTTTTTATATGTTTTGAAACGTAACCTTCATATACCTATAAAAACGAAGTTTTTATAATGATAGGCATAGTTTCAGATTCTCACGATAATCTCAAAGCCATTGATAAAGCAGTAGAATTTTTGAAGCGTAGCAAAATAGAGTTGTTAATTCATGCTGGCGACGTTGTCTCGCCTTTTGCTGCTGTTAAGTTCAATGAGATTGGTTGTAAAGTTATTATGGTCTTTGGAAATAATGATGGTGAAAGAAGACTTCTCAGCGAGAAAGTCAAAGAAATCTATGAACTAGCGGAGTTTGAGTATAAGGGAAAAAGCTTTGCGGTATATCATGGCACCATAAGAGCAGTAACAAGGGCATTGGTAAAGTCGGAGCTTTACGATATAGTAATCTCGGGTCATACCCATAAGCCTGAAATAACAAATAACGGTAAGACTTTATTTATAAATCCAGGGGAACTTTGTGGATATCTTACTGGCAAAAAAACGCTTTGCCTACTTGATTTGGAAGAGATGCATGCAAAGATAGTGGAGATATGACCATGAAATTCCCTTTAAAACCGGCTTACATCTTATATGAGTGGAAACTGGAAAGGCAAGTAAGAAAAGGAAAGATTCCAGAGCACATAGGTATAATAATGGATGGCAACCGAAGACTTGCAAGATATCTTGGCTTGGCTCCATGGGATGGTCATAAAATGGGAGCAGAGAAGCTCAGAGAAGTTTTGAGATGGTGTTATGATCTTGGAATAAAAACCGTTACCGCCTATGCTTTTTCCATGGAAAATTTTCTAAGACCAAGAGAAGAAGTAGAAAAACTCTTTGATTTGTTTGAGGAATATTTCAATAAAATCGCAAATGATGAAGAGATTCACAGAAAGAAAGTCAGAGTTAGGGCAATAGGCAGAATATATCTATTCCCAGAGAGGGTTAGAAAAGCCATAGAAAAAGCTGAGAGAGCCACTCAACATTATAACAACTTTAAGCTCAACCTTGCTCTAGCTTATGGTGGAAGGCAGGAGATAGTGGATGCGGTTAAAAAAATAGCTAAGGAAGTAAAAGAGGGCAAACTTTCCCCAGAGAAAATAGACGAAAATGTCTTCTCCAAAAACCTTTATACAAATGACTGCAAAGACCCGGATTTAATAATAAGAACCTCCGGCGAAGAACGCATCTCTGGTTTCCTGCTATGGCAGAGCGCTTACTCAGAATTCTACTTCTGCGAAACCTACTGGCCAAGTTTCAGAAGAATAGATTTATTGAGAGCCATAAGAACTTATCAACAAAGGGAGAGAAGATTTGGGAGATGAATAAGGAAATAAATATTTCTATTTCTCTCACCCACCTCCCCCTTTTCTATCCCTCCTTTAAAAAAGAGGGGATTAGAAGCAACTTACTCCTAAAGCACCTGCTGCTATGGTCATAAGAAGAGTATTTGGATTTCTTCTTATCTATTCACCTATCCTTTTAAGGTCTTCAAGGGAAACTTCTATTCTTCCATTATTTATTTTAGCCATTTTTACTCATAAACCCATTTTTCATCAGATTTCTCATAGCTTAATATTTCATCCTCGGTAAAGTAAAGAGAGATTTCCCTTTTTGCAGATTCCTCTGAGTCTGCGGCATGCACGACGTTTCTTCCTATTTCCAATGCAAGGTCGCCACGTATAGTTCCAAGATCAGCCTCCTTTGGATTGGTTTTTCCTATCATTGCTCTAACGACGCTAACAGCGTCTTTTCCTTCGACCACCATTGCAACAGATGGCGAGGAAGTTATATGGTCTATGAGATTTGGATAGAAATCTTTACCTTTATGTTCTGCATAGTGCTCCTCTGCTAGAGCTCTGTCTACTTGAAGCATCTTCATTGCAACTATCTTTAAACCTTTCCTCTCTATTCTTGAAATCACCTCTCCGATTAAACCTCTTGCAACGCCATCAGGCTTAATCATCAAAAAGGTTCTTTGCATGCTATCTCGCTCCTTTTTCATATTTCAATGTCCATTTTAGCTTCCTGGGCTGTCGTTTTAGTTTGAGCATGTTTTTCTCGCACTTGCTACTACAAAAATAGTAAAGAGTGCCATCTACCTCGACATACATCTTTCCGGTGCCGGGCTCTATTTTCCTTCCACAGAAGGAACATTCATGTTGCTCCATCTCACCACCTATGGTACTTTAAGCTCCTTTGCCTCTCTTTCTGTTTCTCTCAGCATCAGTATATCTCCTACCCTCACTGGACCTTTTACGTTTCTTCGTATGATTCTTCCTTTGTCTCTTCCCTCAAGTATCCTGACCTTGACTTGAAGAATCTCTCCAGTCATGCCCGTTCTTCCTATTATCTCAACGACCTCTGCTGGAAAACCTAGACCTTCTTCCTCTGGCATTGGATAACCTCTTTTTACTTCTTCAAACTCGCTACTTTTTCAGCAATTTCCTCAACAAGCTCTTTTGCCTTGCCAGGTGCCACAATACATGTAGAGGCTGCTGCTACCTCTAAGCCTGCCGCTTTGCCAAGTTCTTCCTTGCTTGGTACATAGATATAGGGTATGTTCTTCTCTTCGCATAGCAATGGTAGGTGAGCTACCACTTCTTCTGGCTCTACGTCCTCGGCTATAACAACAAGCCTTGCCATACCTCGCTCTACCATCTTCGTAACCTCGTTTGTTCCTTTGTTTATTTTTCCTGTGCTTCTCGCGAGCTCTATTGCCTCATAAGCTTTTTCCGCTAACTCCTTTGGCACCTGAAACCTTACATACATCTTTGCCACTTTTCAACCTCCTTTTAAGGTCATTGGTTTTTTCAAAAGTGAAATCTTCTTACATTTAAACTTTTCTACTTATGGGTAAAGTATGCTACTATCTCCTTGTTTATTTTGTCGATCCTAACAAAGCCAAACCTTTCAAATTGAATTATATCTCCTTCTTTAAGATTCTTTAAGTTTTCTTCGCCTAGACCTTTGAAAATTTTTTCCTGCGTAATAACCTTAACTGGCAGGCTTTCTCCCGAAAGCCAGTGAATAAGCTTGGCTTTTCTTTTTCTCGCTTCTTCCAAAGCTTGGCTGTGATATTCTGCAAAAATCTCATTAGATTTTTTCAGAATAATTATATTAAAAGCCTCCATTAACCTGAGAAACTCTCCTTCTTTTATGCTCTCTGCATCCGTAGAAGAAATGAAAACCTCTGCTTTTCCTTCCTTGGCTTCTATTTTTATTTTTCTTCTCCCTCTCTCTGGAAAGTTCGGGTGTAGCAATGGTTGAGCTTCAAAACTTGGAGCATTTTTTATCACAAGCTTTTTTGGCTCCCAGACAAAGAAATATCTATTTGCTATAGGCTCTATTATATCTTTATTATAAGCATATAAATTCTCCCAGCTAAAATCTATGTCGCTCTCCTTTACTCCGACCTCGAGCATTGCCTTTCTTATAGCTTTAGCCTGAATACCACGCTTTGCAAGAGCTCTTAGTGTGCCTAATCTAATGTCATCCCATCCAGCATAGCTTTTGCTTTTTATGCCTTCCATTATCTTTGAGGTGCTTAAGGTAACTCCTCCTATGCTCAGCCTTCCGTAGTGAATGAACTCCGGCTTTTGCCAAGAAAAATAATCATATATAATGCTCTGCTTTCTTGTATTGGCTATGTGGTCCTTTCCTCGTAGAACATGCGTGACCTTCATTAAATAATCGTCTATGGTTACAGCGAAGTTATAAAGAGGATAAACCCTTTTCTTTCCAACTCTCGGATGAGGGGTTTCGCATATCCTCATTATAGGAAAATCTCTCATGCTTGGGTCTGGCAAAGCTAAATCTGTTTTTATTCTCACTACCGCTTGCCCTTCTTTATATTCAGAGAACATCTTTTCAAATCTTTCAAGGTTTTCTTCTATGCTCAGCCCTCTGCACTT
Source organism: uncultured archaeon (assembly GCA_965613365.1). Lineage (GTDB taxonomy): Archaea > Hydrothermarchaeota > Hydrothermarchaeia > Hydrothermarchaeales > CAZSVW01 > CBFDVL01. Next base: position 10,093 of record CBFDVL010000012.1, read on the forward strand.
ACATTGCTTTTTTGCATCCCTCAGCTTTTTAAACTCCTCTTGTGGGCAAGTGCAAACATAGGCGTTGCCTTTGGCGATTAATTTTTCAGCATAGTTATAGTAAATTTCAAGCCTTTCTGATTGGATATGTGTTTCGTGTATTTTTACTTCTAACCATTCCAAATCCTCTTTTATCATCTCATATGCTGGAGGATAAACTCTACTTGGATCTGTATCTTCAAGTCTCAGAATGAGTTTGCCTTTATATCTTTTAGCATACTCGTCGTTGAGTATAGCCGCCCTACTATGCCCCAAGTGGAGAGGTCCAGAAGGATTAGGAGCAAATCTCAAAACAACCTTATCCTTAACTTTAAGCTCGGGTAAAGCTTCTTTCTTTCTTTCAACTTTTATAAACTCGTATTTTTTTATTTCTTCCTCAATTCTTTCTCTTGGATAAGAGTTTACCTCTTTAACGACCTCGTTAATAATAGGAATTATCTCTCTTATTTTTTCTCTATATTCTGGAAGCTCTGCCAAAACTTTACCAAGAATAGCCTTTTCCTTAGCTTTTCCAAACTCTAAGGCATTTTTCAAGGTATGCTTGTATATTACTTCTCTTATATCCATGCCAAGTATTTTCAAAACAATTAAATAAATACATAACCTTAATCTTAAAACATGGCTGGTAAGGTTTATCTCGTTGGTGCTGGTCCAGGTGATCCTGAGCTTATAACATTAAAGGCGGTCAGAGCTTTAAGGGAAGCTGACGTTGTTCTTTATGATTATCTTGCAAATGAAGAGCTTTTGAGCTATGCAGAAAAAGCTGAGAAAATCTATGTTGGCAAATCAGCGAAGCATCATGCTTTAGAACAAGAAGAGATAAATGAGCTTTTAATTAAAAAAGCTAAAGAAGGCAAGGTTGTAGTTAGACTAAAAGGTGGCGACCCCTATCTTTTTGGTCGTGGAGGAGAAGAAGCGTTAGCTCTTGCAGAAAGCGGAATAGAATTTGAGGTAGTGCCGGGAGTAACCTCTGCTATTGCAGCGCCAAGCTATGCATGCATACCAATAACCCATAGGAAAATATCTTCTTCCTTAGCAATAGTCACTGGTCACGAAGCTCTCGACAAGCAAAAGAGAATAGACTGGCAAAATATAGCGAAAATAGATACCATAGTTATTTTAATGGGAGTTGGAAGAATAGAAGAGATTGCAGAGGAAATAATCAAAGTTAAAGGCGATGCTCCTATAGCTTTTGTGTATAAAGGCACAACGAAGGAGCAACGCGTTGTAGTAGGAAAGCTAAGCGAGGTCAAAGAATTAAGAAAAAAAGTTTCTCCTCCCTGTGTTATCATCATAGGTGAGGTTGTTAAGCTGAGGGAAAAGTTATGCCAAAAAAAGTAGCAATCACCAGAGCAAAGCATCAAGCTAAGGACTTAGCAAAGCTTCTTATCTCAAATGGTTATGAAGTTGTGTTTGCTCCGACAATTGAGATAATACCCAATAAAAGAGAGCTTATTAGGTTTAGAGAGAAAGCAGAGAGCTTTGACTTTGTGATATTCACGAGCTTTAACGCGGTTTTTCTGGTTTTCAGATATGTTGATAACCTTAAAGCGAAGCTTATAGCAATAGGACCAAAGACGAAGAAAGCAATAGAGAGCTTTGGATACAAAGCTCTTTGCCCTCGTAGTTATATCGCAGAAGCTATAATTGAAGAGTTTAAAGACATACTTAGGGGCAAGAAAATAGCCATACCAAGGAGCGAGCTTGGGAGGGAGATTTTAGTTAAAGAGCTAAGGAAAATTGCAAGCGTAGAGGAATTTCATGTTTATACAACGACTATACCAGAGGAAAGTCCTCTTGAAAAGATTCTCGACGAGAGCGTGGACGCGATAACCTTCACAAGCTCGAGCACCGCTAAGAATCTCTTTGAAATAGCCAAGCGAGAAGGAAAACTGGAGGAACTTATAGAAAAATTAAAAAGCATCGTAGTTATAAGCATAGGGCCAATAACCACCAAAACTCTCGAAGAATACGGTATTTTCGCTGTAACGGCCAAAGAATATACGATAGAAGGAGTTGTTGAAGCGTTAAAGGAACATGCCCGTGAAAAGTCCCTATAAACTCGATGAGTTTCTCGGCTTGGAATATTTTATAACAGATACAAAAGGTATCAAAGGTAAGCTTAGGGTTTTTGTTGAGGATTTTTATGTCGAGGAGATTCCTCTTGATAGCTATGGAGAAGGAGAAGACTACCTTCACTTCATCCTCGAAAAGAGAAATTGGGATACTCTGCAAGCCATAAAGGCCATGGCGAGAGCTTTGAGAATTTCGCATAAAAGATTCTGCTTTGCGGGAACAAAAGATAAAAGAGCGGTAACTAAGCAAAGGGTAGCTGTGTATAAGCTAAGAGAAAAGCAATTGCAGAAGGTTGCGATTAAAGGTATTAAGATACATGTCTTGGGAAGGGGAGGAAGAATTTACTTGGGAGATGCAAAAGGTAATAAATTTAGGATAATTATCAGAGAGATCGAGAACGCAAAAGAAATTTTCAAAACTAGAGAGCAACTTAGGGTAAAAGGAATACCAAACTACTTTGGTTATCAGAGATTTGGCACAACAAGACCGAATACGCACTTGGTAGGTAGAGAGATAATAAAAGGTGACCTCGAAGAGGCTGTTCTTAGCTATTTAGCCAAGCCTTTTGAGACCGAGAGCAGAGAAGCCTACAATGCGAGAAAATTTCTCGAAAGCACAAGGGACTACAAAAAGGCTTTAGAGATTTTTCCAGAGAATCTAAGATACGAAAAAGCAATGCTCAACCACCTTGTTAAAAACCCACGAGACTACGCAGGTGCTCTAAGAAAGCTACCATTAAAGCTAAGAAGAATGCTCGTCCATGCCTATCAAAGCTACCTCTTTAACAGACTTCTAAGCAAGACCATAGAAATGCAAGAGAAAATAAAAGGTAGAAAAATTCCACTTATTGGATACAGAACAAAGCTTGGAGAGATAGAAAAGGAGATTTTAGAAAAAGAAGGAATAGAAAAAGAAAACTTCAAGATAAAAAGCATGCCAGAACTCAGCTTAGAAGGTTCAGAGAGAGACGCATGTATAGATAGCGAGATCAAAGTTGAGTTGCTTAATAGCAATGCATGCGTTTTTAATTTTACCCTGCCAAAAGGAAGCTATGCTACGGTGGTTTTAAGAGAGTTCATGAAAGCAGAGCCTTTGAATTACTAAACCCAAAAATTTTTAAAGCCATTGCATTAGAAAAATTGACATGGTTGAAATAATAATAGACAAAGATGCATGCAAGGGATGTGGGGACTGCGTAGACATTTGCCCAAGCGAAGTATTTGAAATAGTCGATGGAAAAAGCGAGGCAGTAAGACCAGAGGATTGCATAGAATGCTGTGCCTGCGTTGAAGCTTGTCCTCATGGGGCAATACAGCATGAGAGTTGCTAATTACCAATGAGTTGAAGGGGTGAAGTTAAAAGGCGACGGCGAGCACTCTGCGGTGCTTTGCACTTTGCTCCTTGGGTCACTTAACAGGAGGATATATGGCTTTTGCTTCGCCCAAATTTCGCCTCACAGCGAAACTTCACCTATCCACAAAACGTTATATCAACAATAAGTTCACAGAACCACCTAATCCGAAATCCTCCTCATTATCTCCTCATACAAAGCAAGCAACCTTTTTTTCCTGTCTTCCATTAGAATAACATCGCTTTCTCCAAGAATTATTAAGTTATGAGCGAATGGCGAAGCTATGATTGTAGAAATCTTTTTAACCTTTAGTTTTCCATTTTTAATCCAGTTTATCACTTTTTCAGCGTTTTTGATATCAAAAACATCTTCAAGTATTTCTCTGTAAGTTTCCCAAATAACTGGAAAGTTCTCATCCACCTCTTCGCAAACCTTTAATAAGGTTTGCGAGGAAAGCTGTTGCTTGTTAACGCTTATTTTATGCCCTTTGTAGTTTCTCAGCACAAGAAAGCTTCTTGCAGCACAATGCCTAAAACGTCTTTTGATTAACTCTGTTCTTTTTAAGCTTTTTTTCAAAAGCTCCTCCATATTTGAAAAACAGAGTTTTTCCATTAATCTTTCTACATTAACCTTTTTAGTTCTTGGAATTAAAATCGCAAAGCCGTTGTCGCTCACTATAACCCTAACGCTATGCTTAATCATGTTTGAGATGAGCAAGGCAATAGCCCTTGACAAAGCGTCGTTGGTTCTTCTCCCAAATAACGAATGAAAAACCAAGAACTTTCTTCCCTCCAGATCGTACGTTTCTTCTATTAGCAGAGTTTTCTCATCGGGTATCTCGGCATAGAGATATTGCTCCCTGAAATATTCATATATCGAGCTTGCGACATTCTCATCTATGGGATAATTCCTTAAAAGCCATTTTTTTATCTTTTTTTCTTGATCTTTTTCAAATTTTCTCTTCAATTTGCTACGAAACTTCTGAATCTCTAAAGCTAAATCAAAGCTCAATGGAAGCATTTCAGAAAACCACGCTGGAATGGTGGGTATCTCTTCCCTTGCCTCTTCCACGTAGCATCGCATTCCTCTTGCGTATCTAAATTTATAAAGCTTGCCCCCCAAAACGAAGATATCTCCAGGTCTAAGCCTCTCAAGAAATCCTTCCTCTATCCCACCTATGTATCTTTTTGAAGGAAGCTTGTAAACATCTATTTTTACCTCATCTGGTATGGCGCCAAGGTTTAGGTAATAAATAATCCTCGTGTATTTCCCTCTTCTTCCAAAGGTTTCTTCTTGCTCATCGAACCATATCTTACCATAAACTCTTTGGTCTTCTAACTCGGCATAATGCCCGGCTAAGTATTTTAACAGCGAGATAAAAGTAGCCTTGCTTAAATTTTTATAACAATAACTTCTCCTTATCAAAGCAAGTGCTTCATTAACGTGCCATTTTTTTGTTAGAGCCATGCCAACAACGTGTTGAGCAAGGATATCCAAGCAGTTTTTTGGAATTGAAATTTTGTCGAGCTTTCTTTGAGTTGCGCATTTCAGCATTACGCAGCATTCTACTAAATCGTCTCTATCGAGCACAATTATTCTTCCTTTCGCAATGTCTTTGAACTTATGCCCACTCCTACCTATTCTCTGCACAGCTCTTGTAACGCTCTTGGGCGAGCCTATTTGCACCACTAGGTCAATGTAACCAATATCTATTCCAAGCTCAAGTGAAGTAGAAGAAACCACAGCCTTTAACTCGCCTTTTTTCAACCTATCCTCCACGTTTAGCCTAATCTCTCTTGAGAGCGAGCCGTGATGTGCTCCTATGGTTGCGTCGGTATATTTATCCTTCCATTTTTCTTTAAGATGATAGACAACTCTCTCTGTGCCGCTTCTCGTGTTTGTGAATATTAGCGTAGTCCTGTGCTTGGAGATTAGCTCGTCAAGCAATTCATAAAGCTTTTGATTAAGCTCTTCTGCTGAGCAGTGTATTAAATCTTCTACGGGTGAGATAACCTTTAAATCATAAGGCTTATACCACGTAACGTCTATTATTTTACAATGCCTATTGCTCCCAACGAGATATTTTGCAGCTTCTTCGAGAGGGTGTAAAGTAGCACCTAAACCAATCCTCTGAAAGCTTTTCTCTGTTATTTCTTCAAGTCTTTCTAAGCTTAAGCTGAGATGAACTCCTCTCTTGTTAGAAGCAAGCTCATGGATTTCGTCTATGATTGCCCATCTAAGGCTTTTAAGCTTTTCAATGAATTTCGGAGCATTAAGCAAAATAGCCAAGCTTTCTGGCGTTGTTATTAATATATGGGGAGGAAGCTTGAGTTGTCTTTGCTTTTCGCTTGGTGTTACATCTCCAGTTCTTACTGCAATCCTTATCTCTGGCAATTCTATTCCTTTTTTCCTTGCGATTTCCCTTATTTCTCTAAGTGGAACTTCGAGATTCTTGCGTATGTCATTATCTAAAGCTTTTAAAGGCGAGACATATATACAATAAACCTCATCCTTAAGCAAGCCTTCTTCGCCAAGCTTAAAAAGTTCGCTTAGAATAGACATAAACCCAGCGAGGGTTTTTCCCGAACCAGTAGGGGCTGCGATTATAACATTATATCCTTGAGAAATGAGCTTGAAAGAGAATCTTTGAGGCGGAGTAAGCTCCTTAAAGCTTGAGACGAACCACTCCCTTACATACTCTTCCAAGCAGGCTAAGCTTTCTTCCTCTGTAAAGGGTTCTTTTACCCATTCTATCATATTTTACATTTTATATTTCTGCGGTCTTAAAACATTCCTCAAAATTACTTGGCAAGCAAAATACCCGCGATTATGGCTAAGATTATACCAACGGCATTCTCAAACTTTATACTTTCTTTTAACAGAAGAATTCCTAGCATTACGGTTACCGCTGGATAAAGAGCGGTCAATGGAACTGCAAGACTTGCTCTTTCCTTCTCCAGTAAGAGAAGAAATAGAATAGAGCCAACGACGGAGAAAGCGCATGCAAGAATTACGAGCAAGCTTCCCCTATCAAAGGTCAAAGGTATTCCTTTATAAAGTAGATAGCCAATTATGCTTATTTCAAAGCTCAGGTAACCAATACCGCTCCAAAGCAAAGCTCTCCAGATTCCAATTTTTGTTATTCCTACCTTAAACAAAAAGCCCCATATTCCCCAGAAGATAACCACAAGCAAAGCGATAAGCGAGTTCATAATTTTATAAAAAAGTAAAGCTATAAATAAACCTATGGCTTCTGCCGAGGAAATAATCGAAATAATAGAAAAATTAAAGGGTAGCAAACTCACAGCCCTTGAGCATTATCAGAGAGATCCTTTTGTTGTTCTAATCTCTACCATACTATCTCAGCGCACTCGCGATGAAAACACGATAAAGGCTACGAACAAGCTCTTTTCTGTATATAAAACTCCAGAGGAGATTGCAAAAGCTCCGCTGGAGAAACTTGAAGAAATAATAAAGGAGGTGGGCTTTTACAAGGTAAAAGCCGAAAGAATAAAGGAGGTTTCAAGAATAATAGCAGAGAAATATAACAATAAGGTGCCAGATAACATAGAAGAGCTTTTAAAGCTTCCTGGCGTTGGTAGGAAAACCGCAAATTGCGTTTTAGTCTATGGTTATAACAAGCATGCGATACCAGTAGATACTCATGTGCATAGAATCTCAAATCGCTTATGCTTGGTTAAAACTAAATCGCCAGAAGAAACAGAGAAAGAGCTTATAAAAATTATACCAAAGGAATACTGGAGAGAGCTTAACAGCTTATTTGTAAAGTTCGGGCAAATAATATGCAAACCAATAAATCCAAGATGCAATGAATGTCCCTTAGCTAATATCTGCCCAAGTAAAAAGTAAGATTAGTATATTTTTCTCTTCACCTCTTCGAGCTCTTCTCTTTTTATGCCGGCGTTGATTATTTCTTCTTCGCTTTTCCCTTGCTTAATAAGCTCTCTGATTGTTTCATAGACTTCCCATGGAAAAATAACCCAAGCAGAGGTTTCTCTTACATACAAATCTGGATTAAAAATCGAGTGAGGTTTTTTCACTAAGGTAACGACGAATATCTCGCTTGCATTTTTCTCTTTGAGATGATTAAACGTAGCCTTAAGGCTCTTCCCAGTATCTGCTATATCATCCACAAGTAAGATTTTTTTTCCAGAAATGCTAAACTGCGTAGCATGCAAAATTTTTGGTTCTTTTGCGGTTTTTCCTACGGATTCATAAAACTTAACCCTTACTGTGTGAAGCTCATCGTTGTCGAGCAAATCTGAGAGAATTCTCGCTGGAACTAAACCACCTCTCGCAATTCCTATTATAATATCTGTGCTAACTTTCTTATTTCTAAGTTCTCTCGCAATGATCTTGCAATCATGGTATATGTCATCCCAGCTAAGCCTGATGTAGTGCATTCTTTATCCACTCATAGGAGAGCATTCTTGCAATTTTAACAGCCATGGTGTTTGGATAAACTTGAATATCTCCTTTTTTGAAGCTTTCAAATAAGAATTTTAACGTTTTATCACTTTCCATAGCTCCGCTCTCTGAGATTTTATTCACGGTTACAACAAATATCATCGTTCTAACGATCCACCACTCTGGTAGGGATATGTTTAAGCTTGGCAACTCTTCTCCACTCATTTTCAACGTTTCAGTTTTGCCAGTTAGAGGATTAATAAGACTTACCTCCCATTCTCCGCTCTCCGAGATGCTGTCGCTTTTGAGGACGCTCACCATTTCACTACCACTAATATGTTTTTTAAGGGTAACTCCACCAGCGCTGTACTCAAAATCTGCACCGTCACATAAATCTATAAGCTCGCCAATTGCTTCGCTTTTTATGACAACCACTCTATCTATTTTTATATTTTTGGTAGTTCCTTTGCTTGGGTCTCCAAAAATAGCTTTAACTTCCTTTCCTACAGTATTAATGCCAACTTCGCCTGGTTTTACAATATAAAATTCTCCCTTATAGTTACCAAAGGCTACTTCGGTTTTGTCATTTACAACAATAAAAAGGAAGTTCTGCTTTTGCATGCTTGCAATATCGTTTTTTGCAGAGATCGCAACGCCTGCAACACTAGCTCCGAGAATAAGGAGTATAACAAATACCAACAATCCTTTGCTCATACTACCACCAATAACAAATTAGATAAAGGTTGTATTAAAATATTATTGCCATGAAAGCTTTGGTAGTAGCAAGCACAAGACCAGAGGTCATAAAATTAGCTCCAGTGCTCAGAGAGTTAGAAAAAAAGAAGATTGAATATAGGTTTATCACTACTGGGCAACACTACGACCGCATGCTGTTTGACAAGTTTATTGAGGAGCTTGAGCTTAGAAAACCAGACTATAACATCGAAGTTGGGTCTGGTACGCAAGCCTATCAAACTTCTCAAGCTTTGCTTGAACTTGAACGGATTTTCCTAAAAGAAAATCCAAATGTTGTGATAGTGCAAGGAGATACGAACTCAACGCTAAGCTCTGCTTTGGCTGCAGTTAAGCTTCATATTCCAGTAGCTCATGTTGAAGCTGGGTTAAGAAGCTTTGATAAGAGAATGCCCGAAGAAATTAATAGAATTATCGCAGACCATTGCTCAATGCTTCTTTTTGCCCCAACAGAGAAAGCTGCTTTAAATCTAATAACCGAAGGAATATTTCCCGAGAAGGTATTCATAGTAGGAAATACAATCGTAGATGCGGTTCTTCAGAACATCGAAATAGCAAAAAGAAAATCCTCAATAAAAGAGAAGGACCACATTTTATTAACATTGCATAGAGCAGAGAATGTTGATAACAAGAAAATTCTTGAGAATATTGTTGATGCTTTGATAAGCATAAACGAAAAAATAATTTTTCCTGTCCATCCAAGAACAAAGAAGAGACTCGAAGAATTTAAGCTTCTAGAGAAACTTAAGAATAACAATATCAAAATCATCGAGCCTCTTGGTTATTTGGATTTTCTTCTCTTGCTAAGCAATGCAAAACTTGTCCTAACAGACAGCGGAGGCGTGCAAGAAGAGGCGATTATTTTGCACGTACCTTGCGTTACTCTTAGAACCACTACAGAGAGACCAGAGACCATAGAAGCGGGAGGAAATGTTTTAGCAGGTGTTGAGAAAGAAGG
>CBFDVL010000013.1:0-19591 GCA_965613365.1 uncultured archaeon
CGGCGACCACCGAGATCTACACCTAAGCCTTCGTCGGCAGCGTCAGATGTGTATAAGAGACAGTGCCACAGCCCTGTTAACGGCTCCCACGGGGAGCTTAGCTCCCTGAGCGAGCCCTATATTTACACATCCTACAGCATCTCTGTGAGCTTCTAACCCACATAGGCATTTGAACGATCTCCTTCTCTTTTCAACGTTTTTTGAACCACACTTTGGACAAACTGAAGAGGTATAAGATTCCTTCACCTCGGTCACTTTTATGCCGTATTCCTCGGCTTTCCCTTTTATCCTTTTTATCAGATATCTATATCTGTGGCTCCAGAAGTTGTGTATCATGGAATTTGTCTTTTTGCACTTCGAGTTGTTGCTTCTAATTCTAATGCTTCTGATACCATTTAAATCTCCAACGACGATTTCTGAAACTCCCTTGTTATAGCAAAGCTCGACAAATCTGCTAACGATGGTGTTTATTGAATGCCTGAACCTCTTGCGCTTGCGGTAGAGCTTTCTCAACCTGGATGCGTGCTTGTCGTTTACTTTCTTCAACTTGCTCTGATGCTCGGCGATCTTGGTACAGTACCATCAGTCTGCCAGCAGGGAATTTCCGCTGTATCCTGTTATTTTACCGTCGATCTCCGCCATTATCAATACTCTAACTCCCAGGTCACAGTACGCCCTCTTATTTCCAATTGGTTGATGTAGAGGTTTAACCTCTACAGGTTGGAAGGCATACCATTGACCTGAGAGGTCATCGTATACTATCTCAAGCCTTCCCTGCTTACCCTTCCATTTATTTCTGCCTTTCCATCTTATTTTCAACCCGAATGGCAGCTTTAACACATCACCTCTCAAACTATAGCAATCACACCTGACAAGAATTCTCGGGATTCTTTTACCTCTCTTGCGGTCTTTCCAGTATCTCGGTGGTCTTACGTTCTGAATGCGTTTTGGAAGCTTTTTCTTGGCCTTCAACTTCAGCAGAGCAAAATAGGATTTCCATGCTTCGTTGTTCTTTATGATGATTTGTTGAGCAGTTGCCGAGCCCACTAGTCGCTTGTATTTATTGTACTTCATCTGTATTCCAGTCTATTTTTCCACTAAAGAAGGACTGCCTTCTCTTGTAGTTGATTTCATTCCACAGCCTGGAGCAGTTGTCTGCCAACTCGAAAAGCCTTTTCTCCTGCTCCTCTGTTGGTCTAAGTTTGAAAACATTAGTCCTCTTCACGTTTCTCTACCTCATCGAGAAGTCTGTTGATTAACTGATCGAATGTTTCTCCCTTGTGTCCGTACTTCAATAACCTTTTGTGAGTTTCTTCTCTGATCTTGATCGTCTTCTTCATTACTAAGAAGTAGTATCTATTAGTGTTTAAATTTAACGCAATTCATCTCAACCCTGAAGGGTATGAGCTTTCTTGCTTGTTTCCTTGTAATATTCATTTAATATCTCTTCCAGCCCTTCTATACAACGCCTTTATAAATTCCACCTGATTTTCAAATTCTTTTTTCATTCCGCATTCTTCTACTATCCCAAGCCTTTTCTTTTCTATTTTGTTCATAGTACCAAGAATATAATTTTGAGCAAGGGTAAGAAGCATTACTATATCCACTGGCTCCCTATGTTCGCCATGGCAACCTATTACCGTTATCGCCTTTTTCCCCTTTAAGTATTCAAACTTCGTCTCTAAAACATTTCCTTTCTCGTCAACAAATGAATATTTTTCCAAATCAAATTTAATCCGTTCAGCGCTCATAGGGTTCATCATCCTTCAGATCGCCCATCATTCATCATCACGGCACTATCAAAGCGAAATTTCACATTGGATATTATTCTCGAAAATTCTTGTACTGCTTCCTTAGGATTTGGGGCTTGGTAGATTCCTCTTCCTATAATCTCAAAGTCTGCTCCTGCCTTAATTGCATCTCCGACCTTCGCTCCTTGTGCTTTTATTCCGGGAGAGATTATTGTCAAGTCTTTGACTATCTTTCTAAGCTTGGAGATTTGCCCAGGTCTTGTTGCAGGTGCTACTATGCCATAAGCATATTTTCTTGAGATTTCTGCGATTTCTTGGCTATGCCTCGACATAAATCGCTCTGCTCCGGGATGAGACATATCTGCTACAACAAAAATATTTGCAACTTCAGAGCAAGCCTTAATCACTTCCTCTCCCACAAACCCATGCACTATAACATAGTCGGCTCCCTTTTCCACTGCTAACTTGCATATCCTTTTGCTAATCTCTGGGATATCTGCAACCTTAAAATCTGCAATCAATGGTTTAGAAAATTTCTTTTTAATTTCTGCGAGTATTTCCAAATTTGAGGATAAAACCAAAGGATAACCTATCTTAATTGCATCTATGTATTCTTCTACCTCCTCACATATTTTCAAAGCTTTATTTCTATCCTCAATATCAAGAGCAAGAATTATTCTGCTTTCCTTTTTCATTTTTTGACCAGCCTTATTTCTCTGAGTTTCTCTTCAAGCTTGAGAATCTTGGAATTTATGCTCTCAATCTTTTTCTCAAACTCCTGCTTTTTCTTATCGTATTCCTTCTTTGTTATCTCGCCTGCAAGCATCTTCTTTTTCAGGTTCTCTATGCCAAGCTCGTATTTATCTCTCTCCCTTCTAAGTTTCATTATTTCTGCTGCGATGCTCTCTCCTTTTTTAACGGTATCGACCTTCTTCTCAAAGCCCTCAAATCTCTTGTATTTAAGTTCACCTATGTTCTGGTAGTTTGCTACCCCTACTCTAGCTCTCTCTTCTCTTCTCCTTTCTCTAAACCTAAGCGTGGCGAATAAAACTAAGAGACTTGCGAAAAGAATACCAGCTATGCTATACCAATCCATCTTCTTTTTTTCAACCTGCTTGTAAGTATGGACGATTATCGTGGGCTTTGCAGTAGTCTTGCTGATATTCGAGATTTTTTGTTCCAGAGAAGCTTGTATCTCGAAGCTTGCAAGATTTTTTGCTTCTCTTGCTTCTCTTGAAGCTATTATTGCGTGATTTCTTGAAGATGATGCAAAATTATATGATAAATAGTAGTTTTTATATGAGTTAAGACTTATTTGGGAGAGCTTAAGTTTTTTCTTTGCAAGTTCTAAATTTTTTATAGAAGAATCAAAGGCTTTTAAAGCTTTCGTTAAGTTTGCACCAAACTCCTTGGCTTTTTCTATTGTAGTATTGGCATCTTCAATGTTATACTCTGCCTCTGAAATTCTTTCCTGAGCCGCCCTTAGTTCGCCTATTGCAAGCTCTTTATACTTGGCATATTCTATCTCTACTGGAAATCCTTCTTCTATCGCTGTGATATTATCAAAAATCGTGGTGCTATAGCTAAGCAGTTCTTTATTCCTCTCTCTTACTGGAGTTGCCTTTGGCACAACTTTGCCAAAATAATAATCATCTGGCGTAATGAATTTTATATTGATTTTGTGAACATCCCAATAGTATTTTCCCAAAGCTAAGCCTTTAAAAACTAAAATACCTTCTTTATTCAAAAGCATGTCTGATCTTCTGTATTTAAGATTTATTGTTTGCGTAGTACCTTTGTTGACAAATAGCTCGATATAGATTTTTGCGGTAGGCTCATACTTAACCTCAAACTTTGCTCCTCTGATGCTTATCTCTTTTGCATCCCCTCTGTCTAAAACCACCTTTCCCTCGAAGGTGAAGGGGTCACCGTAATTGCTAAATACTATGGTTTCTTCAACATAGAAGTTCTCTTCGTTTAGGTAATAGGTTATGTTATGTTCTCTAACATATAAGCCATGAGCATGAGCTAAAGGAAGAATTAAAAGAAATATCAAGATTATTAAAAATTTTTTCATGTTAGTTAATTTTACTAATTCACGTAAAAAGGTTTTCATTCCCGGCGTAGCTCAGTCTGGTAGAGCGGTCGGCTGTAGTTCGCATCGCTGCGTGCTGCAGTGGTGCGGGCAGAAACCGACTGGTCGCTGGTTCAAATCCGGCCGCCGGGACTACATTTTTATATATCAATAGTCTTATAATAATTTCTTCTCTCTCTGCGCAGACTTCTCATCTTCTCAAGGATCTTCGCATGACACTCAGCACAGTAATCCTTGGTGCCATTTATTTTTTTACCGCATACTACACACTTCTTAATTTCCCTTTTTCTTCCTACCATTTTGACCTTTTTTCCTCCTACTTTCTACAAAAAATAATGTAGAATTAAAACGTTCAATATCCAAAAAATTAACATTAGTTATTTCTATTATAAACTCCAGAATTTAAGAAGTAGTAGTTCACGCCCCTCATATTTTCTTTGCTTAGGTATTTGTGGAGCATGTGGTAATATATGAACATTTTTATATGTCCTTCATTCACCTTATATCCGAGCTTTCTTATTCTTCTTGCGATTTCTGCACCTGTGAGCTTCTCTCCCGGCTTTATTACACTGAGTATCACTTTTATTTTGTCTGTCGTGTTTCTAAACCTTCTAATCTCTCCCACCCAACCACCTCCTCCTCTCTGGTATTGGTCAAGAGAGAAAGCATGACCCCACCTACTATGATGCATATGCTTATGATAAGAATCTCAACAACTCCTCCCATGATTATAATCATTGGTAGAGGTGATATTTATAGTTGTTTGAGCAACATTCAATTTTAAGAACGAAAAAACCGAAATTTGCCCTTATTTTTGTTTAAAAAAGTTCATAAAAGTTTATACGGGCCCGCCGGGATTTGAACCCGGGCTGTGGGGTCCGAAGCCCCATGTGCTATCCTGGCTACACCACGGACCCTTCTATTTTCTTTATGAGTTTCTTAACCTCTTCAACCGATGCATAAAATTGTTTTTTCTCTTCTTCGGTTAACTCCACCTCGATTATCTCCTCTATACCCTTGCTTCCAAGCTTTACTGGCACACCCACATAACAATTTTCTACTCCGTATTCTCCTTCCAAATAAGCCGAACACGGCAAAATTTTACGTTTATCCTTTAATATTGCCTCAACCATTTGTATTATCGCCGCTGAAGGCGAGATAAAGGCACTGGCTTTTTTCATCAAACCAATTATCTCTCCTCCTGCAAATCTTGTTCTCTCAATTATTGCTTCTATTTTCTCTCTTGGTAAAAGTTGTTCGATGGGAATCCCGGCTACTGTGGAATACCTAACTAAAGGAACCATACTATCTCCATGCCCGCCAAGCACAAGAGCTTGCACATCCTCGATGCTTACATCGAGCTCCATTGCTATGAAAGTGCGCATCCTTGCAGAGTCTAAGGCACCCGCCATTCCTATAACCTTCTCTCTTGGAAATCCGCTCACCTTCTTAGCTACATAGCTCATTGCATCTAAGGGATTTGTTACTACTATTATTATCGCGTTGGGAGAATATCTTACAATTTCTTTGGTTACGTTTTTCACAATACCAGCGTTCTTCTCAAGCAAATCATCTCTGCTCATTCCCGGCTTTCTTGGAAATCCCGCTGTAATTATAACGATGTCTGAATTTGCGGTTTCTTCATAGCTATTACTACCCACTATACTCAAATCAAAATTTTCTATGGGGGAAGCTTCTTGAAGGTCGAGTGCAAGTCCCTTTGGATAGTCTTTTAAAATATCAACGAGAATTATGTCTCCAAGTTCTTTGCTTGCGGCCCAGATTGCCGCGGTAGAACCTACTCTTCCTGCACCCACTATGGTTATTTTCTTTCTGCCCATGCTTCCACCACAACTTTATTTATTTGCTACTGCTTTATATCTTTCTAATGAGAGTATTACCAAGTAAAGGCATTTTAAAGGAGGGAATATTTTATTTATGCCTGGGAGTTATTTTGGGAATAGCTATAGTCAACGTATTCTCAAAGACAAGTCCTTCTGTAGCACCGAAAATGAGTAGCACCGCATTTAAGGTTGTCAAAACGAAAGTTGAGATTGTGCAGAACTTTGGTCTTTCTACAGTTTTCTCCATATTCTTCTCAAATTTGCTCTCATGCGCTGTCATAATAGGAGTACCTGAGGTTTTCTATAGACTAAACAGAGAGGTTGATATATACCTTAACCTTTATCCTAAGGTTCTGATCTTCTCAATAGGTTTTTTAAGCTTGGGCTTGATATTTCCTCCATTCACAAGCTTCCTTTCCTTTCTCCTGTTTTCCTTGTATCTTCTACCTCACGGAATTTTCGAGTTCTCTGCCCTGCTGTTTGCATATTCTATTCCAAGGGAAAGAAAACTTGGCTTTCCCGTAAAAAGAATTTATATAATCGTGGTATTACTGATAATCTCTGCATTCATAGAAACTTACTTCTCAATGCCATTCTCGGCTATGATTTTATTTAAAATTGTTAAGTGGGTAAAACTTAAATTATAAGTTAACACAAGTGAATCAAGATGGACGAGAAGAAGATAAAACTCGAGTTCAAGAAAAAAGCTCAACGGGAGCCAGAGAAGTATTACCCGATAAGAGTGCTGAGGGAGGAGGGATTTGAGAGAAGGAGGTGCAAAAAGTGTGGAAACTACTTTTGGAGTTATGCCGAGCGAGAGGTATGCGGTGAGCCAGAATGCTCGGGAGGCTATACCTTCATTGGCGATTCGCCGGCAGGGAAAAAAATGGATTTTATTCAAACATGGAAAGAGTTCGCAAACCTTTTCGAAAAACTCGGCTATACTCCTATACCTCGTTACCCGGTGGTAGCAAGGTGGAGAGAAGATGCGGAGTTTGTTCAGGCTTCGATCTATGACTTCCAGCCTTATTGCGTTTCTGGAGAGGTTGAGCCGCCTGCAAATCCATTGGTAGTTCCTCAGTTTTGTTTAAGATTCAATGACATAGACAACGTGGGTATAACGGGAAGGCATTACACAGGCTTTGTAATGATAGGTCAGCATGCTTTCATGGAGAGAGAAGAATATGACCCAGAAGCTTATCTTGAGCATATTTATACATGGCTAACTCAGGGAATGAAGATTCCAAAAGAAGAGATTCAATTTCATGAAGATGCTTGGGCTGGCGGTGGAAATCTTGGACCTAGCATGGAGTTCTTTTCTCGAGGTCTTGAGATAGGAAATCAAGTTTACATGCAGTATGATATTAAATCTGGCGAAATAAAAGAACTCAAGATTAAGGTTCTTGACATGGGCATGGGGCAGGAGAGACCTGCTTGGTTTACTTATGCTACCTCTACAAGCTACGAAGCTGTTTTTCCAACCGTTGTAAAAAAGCTGTATGAAAAAACTGGCATAAAGCCAGAGAAAGAACTTATGGAAAAGTTTTTGCCATATTCAGGAATTTTAAACGTGGATGAGAAGGAAGACATAGAGGAAACATGGGAGCTTATCGCCGAGAAAATAGGCGTTGAGGTTGCAGAGCTAAAAAAACATGTGTTATCTCTCGCAGCATTATACTCAATAGCTGACCATAGCAGAGCATTGCTCGTCGCTCTTTCAGACGGTGCATTGCCTTCCAACGTTGGCGGAGGTTACAATCTTCGCGTACTGCTCAGAAGGAGCTTAGATTTCATCTCGAAATACAACTGGGAAATAACTTTGCCAGAGGTATTTGAGTGGCATGCTCGCTACTTAAAACCTCAGTATCCAGAGTTAATGGAAAATCTTGATGAGATTGCAGAGATTCTGGAAGAAGAAAAAAGAAAATATATCCAAAGCAAGAAAAAGGCAAAAGTGATAGTGAAAAAACTGAGAGGTAAAGAAATAACCATTGACAAACTTCTTCAGCTTTATGATTCCCATGGTATAAGCCCTGGGATGCTTAAAGGGCAAGGTTTAGATATAGAAATACCACCTGATTTCTATATTCGCATAGCAGAGCTTCACGAAAAGCAAGAGCAAAAAGCTCAAACAAAGAAGTTTAGAGAATTTGACCTTAGGAATATACCCGAGACTGAAATTTTATACTACGACGATTACAAGCTTACGAAATTTAAAGCAAGAGTTTTAAAAATCTTTGATAATAAATACGTTGTGTTGGATAAAACCGCATTTTATCCTACTAGCGGTGGGCAGATAAATGACACTGGCGTTATGTCAACGTCAACGAATCAGAGATTCGTTAGTAAGGTTGTGGATGTTTTTAAACAAGGCAAGGTGATAATTCATAGAGTTGAAAATATTAATTTTAAAGAGGGAGATATTGTAGAGTGCGAAATAGATTTTGAGAGAAGACTACAGCTTACTCAGCATCATACCGCTACGCATATAATAAATGGGGTTGCAAGAGAGCTTCTCGGAAATCATGTTTGGCAGGCTGGAGCAGAGAAAACTCTTGAAAAGGCAAGGTTGGATATAACCCATTACAAAGCTTTAACCAAGGAAGAACTCGAAGAAATAGAGAGAAAAGCAAACGAGGTTATTCAAAAGGATATTAAAGTAGAAAGCATACTTTTGAAAAGAGATGAAGCGGAGAAAAAATATGGATTTAGGCTATATCAGGGAGGAGCGGTGCCAGGAAAAGAGCTTAGAGTTGTTAAAATCGGAGAGCTTGATGTTGAAGCGTGTGGAGGAACCCATTTGCATAGTACTGGAGAAGCACATATAATAAAAATAATCAACGCAACAAAAATTCAGGACGCTGTGGTAAGAATAGAGTTCGCCTCGGGCAAAGCTGCATTGAATTACATAAAAAAACAAGAAGAGTTATTAAGGAAATCTGCGGAAATTCTTTCTATAACCCCTGAGCAGCTTCCTTTTACGGTTAAAAGATTCTTTAAGGAGTGGAAAAAACTCAGAAAGGAAAATGAAGCTTTGAAAAGAGAGGTTGCCAAGCTTATGAAATACAAACTTAAAGAGAAATTCGTAAAGGTTAGAGGATATAAGCTACTCTGCACGAGTATAATAGCAAGCATGGATGAGCTTCAGGAAATAGCCAAGGAGCTTTCATCAGAAGATAGCATAATCATACTCTTTGGCATTAACGAAAAAATCTCTGTCGTTGGGGTAAGAGGAGAAAAGGTGTCTATAAATATAGCCAACGTGGTTAAAGAAGCCTGCGAGCTTCTTGGTGGTGGGGGAGGAGGAAAACCAGACTTTGCAAGAGGCGCAGGGGTTAAAAAAGACAAGATTGATGAAGCAATAAAGCTTGTTAGAAAAATGGTGGGTGCATAAGCATGAACTTCCATGAAATCGAGGAAAAATGGACTAAAAAATGGGAAGAAGCTAAAATTTTTGAAGCAGACCCTGATGATAGAGAAAAAATTTTTGTAACCTTTCCCTTTCCATATATGAACGGTCCTTTACACTTAGGGCATGCGTTTACCTCTACCAGAGTTGACGTTTACGCGAGATTTAAAAGAATGCAGGGCTACAATGTTCTTTTTCCATGGGCATGGCATATTACCGGTGAGCCAATAGCCGGGGCTGCAAGGAGAGTTGCCCAGGGAGATGAATCTCAGCTAAGAATTTTCCGAGAGATAGATAAGGTTCCAGAGGAAGAGCTTGAGAAATTCACAGACCCGGAATACATAGCTAAATATTACATAAGAGATTCCAAGGCAACTTTAAAGAGATTTGGTCATGGCATAGACTGGAGAAGAGAGTTTACAACCACTTCGTTGCATAAACACTTCAATAGATTTATAGAATGGCAGTATATCACTCTAAGAAAAAAAGGCTATGTTGTTAAAGGCACTCATCCAGTTGTGTGGTGCCCTCATTGCAAGTCACCGACAGGTGATCATGATAGGCTTGAGGGGGAAGGTGCTTCCCCGGTAGAGTTTATCCTTCTCAAGTTTAAATATGAAGATGCTTTTATGCCAGCGGCTACTCTGAGACCCGAGACTATCTTTGGAGTAGTAAATATGTGGGTCAATCCCAGCTCTAAGCTTGTAAAGGTTAAGGTTGATAACGAAGCTTGGATAGTTAGTAAAGAGTGCGCAGAGAAATTGAAAGAGCAAAGAGAAAAAGTAGAGATACTTGAAGAGCTAAACGGAGAAGAATTAATAGGAAAATACTGCATTCATCCTCTAACTAAGGAAGAAATCATAATTCTCCCAGCTCATTTTGTTGACCCTGATAATGCAACCGGCATAGTTATGAGCGTTCCTTCTCATGCTCCTTACGATTGGGTAGCTTTAAGGGACTTGATGGAGAAGCCAGAGGAACTTGAAAAATATGGCATTGCAAGGGAAAAAATAAAAGAAATCAAACCGATTTCTCTAATTTCTACTCCAGGTTTTGGTGAACATCCAGCTATAGAAATATGCGAGAAAATGGGAATCGAAGATCAAAACGATAAAAGATTAGACAAAGCTACAGAAATCGTTTATAAAGAAGAATTTTATAAGGGTGTATTAAAGGAAAATACAGGAAAATATAAGGGGATGAAGGTCTCTGAAGCCAAAAAAATTCTTGTTAATGATTTTATAAATGAAGGCATCGCAGATAGAATGTATGAGCTTTCTGAGAGAGTTATTTGCAGGTGCACCACAAAATGTGTGGTAAAGATACTAAAAGACCAGTGGTTCCTTAAATATTCTGATGAAGAATGGAAGAGGAAAGTTAAAGAAGTTTTGAATAATATGAAGATATTACCAGAAGAAGCAAGAGCTAATTTTGAGTATGTTATTGACTGGCTTGACAACAAAGCTTGTGCAAGAAAAACCGGCTTGGGAACACCTTTGCCATGGGACAAAGAGTGGAAGGTAGAAACCCTGAGCGACTCTACCGTTTACATGGCTTTCTACACCATAGCAAAGCACATCTACAAATATAATATAGAGGCTGAAAGCCTCGAACCAGAGGTATTTGATTACATTTTCTACGGTGAAGGCGAAGCAAAAGAACTTGAGAAGAAATATAACATAAAGGCTGAGATTCTAAAAGAAATGCGAAAGGAGTTTGATTACTGGTATCCTGTAGATTTAAGGGTCTCTGCTAAAGAGCTTGTTCCTAACCACCTAACTTTCTTTTTATTCCAACATGTTGCTCTGTTTCCGCATAAATTACCAAGATGTATAGGCGTTAATGGGATGATCTCCATAGAAGGAAAGAAAATGTCCAAATCAAAAGGAAACTTCATAACGATAAAGGATGCCATAGCCAAGTATGGAGCAGACGTTACGAGAGCTTCGCTTCTTTACTCTGCTGAAGGTCTTCGCGATCCTGATTGGCGTGGAAAAGCCGCCGAAGATATGAAAAATCGTTTAAAATCCTTCTATAATCTTATAACTAGGATAATTTCTTCAGATGATGAAAGAAAAGATGTTAAAAACATAGATAAATGGATACTAAGCAGAATGCAAAAGCATATAAGGCAAGCTATTGAGCATTACGAAAACCTTAACAATCGCTCAGCTTTTCAGGTCGCTTTTTTTGATGTATGGCAGGATATAAGGTGGTATATGCGTAGAGACGTAGTTAACAAGGAGATTCTACTAAGAGTCATTGAAGACTGGATAAAGCTTGTTGCTCCCTATATACCAATGCTCTGCGAAGAGCTGTGGGAAAAGCTTGGCAATAGCAACTTTGTTTCTCTCGCCAAATTTCCTTCCTACAACAGCTCGCTTGTAGATGAAAAAGCAGAGCTTGCAGAAGAAATTATTGCAAAAACATATGAGGACATAGAAAACATCCTCAAGGTTACTAAACTGAAACCTAAGAAAATTGTACTTTATACTTCGCCAAGCTGGAAATGGGAAGTTTTAAAAATAGTTAATGAGCAAGAGTTCGACTTTAAAAAATCTATATCCAAAGCTATGGAGAGCGAAAAAATTAAAAAATTCGGAAAAGAAGTTGCTAATTATATAAATGAAGTTATAAAGGAAAAAGTAAAGTTTACCACGAGAATAAATGAGCTTGAAATACTGGAAGAAGCGAAAACGTTCTTTGAAAAGGAATTCAAGGCAAGCATAGAAATTTACAGCGCTGACGAAGAAGCTTATGACCCATTAAACAAGAGAAGAAATGCAAAACCATTAAAACCTGCGATTTATGTTGAATAAGTTAAAACATGCCATAGAAGATTTTAGATATTTGCTTAACAGAGGATATAACAAGAATTCTTCTCTAAAATTAGTTTCAGATAGATATAACCTAAGCAAGGATGAAAGGAATTTTCTAATCAGAGCAATATTTCCTAAGGAAGAAGCTGAAAGGCGCAAAAGAAAACTTGTCAATATAAACGAAATTAAAGGTAAAAAAGTTGTTATAGATGGATATAACGTTTTAATTACCGTGGAAAACGTTCTCAAAGGTAAAAACGTCTTTAGTTGTGACGATGGACTACTAAGAGATACCTCAGCTACCTTTGGAAAATATAAAATAACTAAGCTGAGCATAAAAGCGATAAACGAAATTCTTACACTTCTCAAGGAGCATAATGCTAAGGAGATAATTTTCTACTTCGACTCGCAAGTAAGCTTTAGCGGGGAGCTTTGTAAAATAGTCATGCAAGAAATGGAAAAACTTGGAATTAAGGGTTATGCTAAAACCTTTAAAAACGTTGATTATATGCTAATACAAGTAAAGAATGCAATAGTGTGCACAAGTGATAGTGTTATAATAGATAAAGTTGATAAGGTGCTTGACATACCTAAATGGTTTAAATCGTTAAGAATGGATAAAAAAGGAGATGCGCTCGTAGCCTAGCCTGGATAGGGCGTCGGCCTTCTAACCGTCTGCGGAGCTTTTGTCGCGCTCCGCACGGCGGAGCAAGCCGAAGGTCGCGGGTTCAAATCCCGCCGAGCGCATTCATTGTTTAAGGAGGTATTCAATGGCGGGAAAGCACTCCTCAAGAAAATGGAAAAAGCGTGGGAAATGCAGATGGAAAACGAGGAAAAAAAAGCTTAAGGAAAGAAGAAGAAAAGCTAAACTTAGAAAGAGATAATATAAGAAGCGGGGGTGCCCGAGTCTGGTCAAAGGGGACGGGCTTAGGACCCGTTGGCTAAGTGCCTGCGAGGGTTCGAATCCCTTCCCCCGCACTATTTACTTATAATAACCCTATGTGGATATGGTATTACTATCCCGCTTTCCTTAAACTTTTTAAATATTCTTTCTTGCACTCTCGAGGCTACTTCTCTCTCTTTTAGCTCATCATAGCCCTTAATCCAGAACCAAAATTCGATGTTAATTCCACTGTCTGCAAACTCCAGAACAAAGACTTTTGGACCGATATCGATTTTTTCTCCACCATAATAAACCTCTCCCTCGCATACATCTTTGTCGCTTTTAAGCACATTCAAAATAACTTCCTTGGCTTTTTCAATATCAGAATCATAACTTATTTGAACTTTTTTCACAATTTTCACATAAGGGAACTCCTTCTTATAATTAATTATATTTGTCTTTATTATCTCGTTATTTGGCACTACTACCAAGTTCCCTCTTGTGCTTTTTATCTTGGTTATCCTCATTCCAACATCTACAACTTCTCCAATTATATTCAAAGAGGGAACTTCTATAAAATCTCCAATTTCAAAGGGTTTATCTCCGAGGATGAACATCCCCGAGAGAAAGCTCATTATTATCGGACCTGCGGCCACACCTACAACGACCGAGGCTATCCCTATACCCGCTGCAAGCGAGGTAAGCACTCCTCTAAATCCTAAAGCATACATCGCTATACCAACGGTAAAGAGGATTATGCCATATCTTATAGCTCTTAAAAGCGTTGTTGCTACTAATCGCGTTCTAACTATTTCAAAAATAGGTTTTTCAAGAACTTTTGTGGAACGCGTAGAGATTTTAAGTCCTATCCAAAGAATAAAAAGTGCTAAAATAAGTTTAGTAATAAGACCTATGAAAATTGATGGGAATCTTATTAACTCCCGCTTTATATATAGTATTCTCTCTTCGAGCATAAGCTGAAATCCGAGAATGCTCATTACCCAGAGAACACCGAAGAGCAGAATAAAATATTTAACATATTTTATAACACTTCTAGCAAATTCTTCGTCTTTAAATACCTTTTTTAGAGATTCCTCAATATTTTCTTGATATTTCCTGAAAAATAGATAAATTACTATAAAAAGCGAAGATGCTAATACTACCGAAATAAATTTTGCGTAGTTTGGGTCGTCCACAAAAACCACCCAACTATTTATATAAATTTTAAGGTTTTTAAATGTTTAATATGCGTTTAATAGCTCTATTTATACTTTTGCTTACTTGGCATGAATTTTTTTAATACAACAAAATACTCAGTTACATTTCGAGATAGAAAATTTAAAGAAGGAAAATGCGCTTCTTAAGAAAAAAATTTTGGATTTAGAGGAGAACCTCTCCTTCTTAAATTCATCCTTACTCATTTTAAAGGCTGAGAATGAAAGACTGAACTTTTCAGAAAAGCGAAGGGGTTTTATACTTGGCGTTGGAGAAAATGGTGGTACGATTATGATTCTTGAAACCGAAGTGAGACGTGGATAAGGAAAAATTCTAAACTCTGTAGAGGGGAATGTGATAATAGACTGGAGTGTACAAAAAGCGATGAAACTTGCATTAAAAGCCGCTGAGAGAAACCAACACCTCACTTGCGGATAAAGATGTTATCTTTAGAATCATGAGCGATGAAAAGGAAACATATATCATTGGAGAGAGTGCAGGAGCTATTTTTGCTCTTACTACGATAACAGCACTTACCGGTAAAAAAATCAATGAGAGTGTGGTTATAACTGGTACTATTTTCCCTACAGGAAAAATAGGAAATGTAACTGGAGTAAAAGAAAAAGAAAAAATAAGAGTTGCCAAGAACATAGGAGCAGAGCTTGTGCTTGTGCCAAAAGGTCAAAGAATAGATGTTGAAGGAATAAAAGTCATAGAAGTCAAAGATTTAAAGGAAGCAGGGGAATACATTTTCTGCTAAGTTTCTTTTTCTTTCCTCTTTGCATGCTCCATATAAGCCTGAATCGCCGCAGATATAGCTGCTATTTTCTTATCTTCTCTGAAGAATTCCTTTAGTTTTTCTTCTCTTACTCTTTCTGCTTCTATTATTTCTGGTATCTTCTCTATTATTTTATTTTCCTCGATGAAATGAGTATTATAATCGCCTTTGACAAAATTTTCGTTGAACATAACTGCCTTATGGAAAGGTATGTTGGTTTTTACTCCCGTAATTATATATTCTGATAACGCTCTCCTCATTCTCATTATAGCTTCCTCTCGTGTTCTATCCCAGACTACAAGCTTTGATATCATGGAATCATAGTATGGCGAGATCGTATAGCCCATCCTCACTCCAGAATCTACTCTAACTCCTGGACCGCCTGGAGAACGATATCTTGTTATCTTTCCCGGAGAGGGTGTAAAGTCGTTAAGGGGGTCTTCTGCATTTATTCTGCATTCAATAGCATGTCCTCTTATAACCACATCCTCTTGGTCGAAGTCCAAAGCTTCTCCACAGGCTAACTTGATTTGCCATTTTACTATATCTATTCCAGTAGTAATCTCAGTTATTGGATGCTCAACCTGCAATCGCGTGTTCATCTCAAGGAAGTAAAAGTTTCCTTCTGAGTAAATGAATTCTATTGTTCCGGCGTTGGTATAGCCTATGTGCTTACTTGCCTTTACTGCGATTTTTCCTATTTTTTCTCTAAGCTCTTCGGTCATTAAAGGTGAGGGGGTTTCTTCTATTAACTTTTGATGCCTCCTTTGAATCGAGCATTCTCTTTCGCCAAGGTGGAGAACCTTCCCGTGCCTATCTGCGAGAATCTGAAACTCTATGTGGCGGGGTTTTTTGAGATATTTCTCTATGAATATTGTTGCATCTCCAAAGGCAGACTTTGCAATATTGCGAGAGCTTTCCAATGCATGCTCTAGTTCTTTTTCATCGTTGACCACCTTCATCCCTATACCTCCGCCTCCAGCAGAAGCCTTGAGTAGGATGGGATAGCCTATGCTTTCGGCTATGTCCTTCGCTTCTTCTACAGTGGTTACCTCACTCTCAGACCCGGGTACTACTGGCACGCCAGCTTCCCGCATAGCCTTTCTTGCCTCTACCTTGCTCCCCATGAGCTTTATAACTCTTGAGCTTGGACCAATGAACTTTATTCCAAGCTCTTCACATCTCTTTGCTAACAAAGGATTCTCGGCTAAGAAACCATAACCAGGATGGATTCCTTCAGCATTTGTTTTCTCTGCCACGCTAATTATGGCATCTACGTTAAGATAACTCTGGCTTGGAGGAGCTTCTCCTATTAAATATGCTTCGTCGGCATATTTCGCATGTAAAGCGTGTTTGTCTGCCGAAGAAAAAACTCCTACTGTAGCTATTCCAAGCTCTCTGCAAGCTCTCATTACTCTTATCGCAATCTCACCACGATTTGCTACAAGAATCTTATTTAACATTCATTATGACCTCGCCAGCACTAACGTTTTGCCCCTCGCTAACAAAAATTTCCTCAACTACTCCATCTCTTGGTGAAACTATATCATTTTGCATCTTCATTGCTTCTAAAACCGCAAGAACGTCACCTTTCTTTACCTTATCTCCCTTCTTTACTTTTATCTCCACTATCATACCCTGCATTGGCGAAGTTACTCCACCTTCTACTTTTTGTGGTTTAGCTTTTGTTGGAGCTTCCTTTATATCTATGAAACCGCCTATTGGCTCAACCTTTACCACATATTCTTCGCCGTCGACCTCAACCTTAAACTCTGTTGGTATGCCTTTAGTTGGCGTGACTTTCTCTGGCTCTGGTATTGGTTCCTCTTCAACCTCGCCTTTAAGAAACTTCACAGCAACAGTTGGATATAAAGCATAAGTAAGCAAATCCTCTTCCCTCTTTATTATTCCTAATTTTTCAGCCTCTTTTCTAAGCTTTTCAAGCTCAGGTTCAAGTAAATCTGCCGGCCTACAAGTTATCGGCTTTGCATCTCCGATTATCTTAGCTTTTACCTCGTCCTTTATTTTTCCAGGAGGTCTCCCGTAATATCCCATTATATAATCCTTAACTTCCTTTGGCACAACCTTGTATCTCTCTCCTACAAGAACATTGAGCACAGCTTGCGTACCCACTATTTGGCTTGCGGGCGTAACCAAAGGAGGATAACCTAAGTCTTCTCTAACCCTCGGCACTTCCTCAAGAACCTCTTCAAGCCTATCCAAAGCATTCTGTTCTTTAAGTTGAGAGACCAAATTTGAGATCATGCCTCCGGGTATCTGGTAGATCAAAACTCTCGTGTCCACTCTCTCTGATATGGGGTCAAATAATCCCTTATATTTCTCCCTAAGCTTTTTGAAATATTCTGTTATCTCTGTTAGTGCATCCAACTCTATTCCGGTATCATAAGGTGTATTTTTTAAACTCGCTACTAAGGATTCTGTTGGAAAGTGTGAGGTCCCCCATGCAAAAGGCGAAAATGCGGTATCTACTATATCCACGCCAGCTTCACATCCAGTGAATAAACTTATTGGAGCCATGCCACTTGTGCAGTGAGAGTGAAGATTAATAGGTAAAGAAACCTCTTTTTTAAGAGCCTTAACGAGATCATAAGCATCCTTTGGAGAAATTAAGCCAGCCATATCCTTTATGCAAAGAGAATCGCACTCAAGCTCCGCAAGCTTAACCGCTAGTTCTACGTATCTTTCTATGGTATGCACAGGACTTATCGTGTAGCAAATCGCACCTTGAACATGCGCTCCCAATTTCTTAGCTACCTTAATAGCAAATTCCATATTTCTTATGTCATTTAAAGCATCGAAAATTCTAAAGATGTCGACTCCATTCTCGTAACTTTTTTCAATAAATTTCTCTACTACATCATCGGGATAATGCCTATAACCTACGAGGTTTTGACCACGAAGAAGCATTTGAGTTGACGTGTTTTTTAAACGTTTTTTTATCTCTCTTAATCTTTCCCATGGGTCTTCATTGAGATATCTTATGCAGGCATCGAAGGTGGCTCCTCCCCATACTTCTAAGGAGAAGAAGCCTACCTCGTCCATAGCTTCAAGTATAGGTAACATATGGCGGGTTCTCATTCTTGTTGCGATTAAGCTTTGGTGTGCATCCCTTAAGGTTAAATCCGTTATCTTTACCATAATCCTCTCTCCTTATTATCAATCTTGAATATAACTTTTACCATACCTCATCGCAAACTCTGCCCTCTGAAGCTCTCTTCCAAGATACATTGCATGTTCTGTACTTGAAATTAGGTCTAAGGTTATTATTGTATCGCATATCTCCTTTGCATTTGTTCCTTCGATAATTATAGTAGGCTTATTATTTTTAAAATGTACGCATACTATCTTTTCGTCTTCGACGAAAATCTTGAAATATCCTTTGGTATCGGGAGTATAGTCATGCTTTCTCTTAGCTTTTATGATATTCTTTATCTTAGCATCAAATTTCTCTCTTTTTATTCTTTTTTCCTTTAGTAATAGCAAGTCAATTCCTAAGTCTTTTGGTGGAGAGTTTCTTTTTTTGCTCAGAAACATCATTTTGGAAGCGAGGCTTAACTCTCTAACGCTCCCTTTTGCCTTGTCGCTATGCTCAGGTGTAAATACTATGCCAACATTGCACTCGCTTGCTATTCCACAAAGCAAGGCATTTACCCCAATGCTATCAGCATCTAAAAGCTCTGTTACGTTTCCTACACCCATTAGTAAAGGTAGAGTATATTTTTCAGAGAATTTTTTATACGCTATAATAGATTCGACTAAGCCATGATTCAAAGGATTTAAAATCGGGTCTGCAACTATTTTACTGAAACCTCTTTTTTTGGCGTAGTTAATATTCTCTTCAAGTAAGGCTAATCTTTCCCCTGGATTTTTTGGAACGTTCTTCATTGAAGGCACTATCACGGAGGGTATTTCAATATTTCTAAACTCTTCAAGCATTTCTCTATCAAAGCTTAGAATTAAATCAATCTTTGCCTCTATCGCAGCTCTGATATTTTCGATCTCATTAGTATCTATGCTTATTGGCGATATATCATGCTTTCTCAGCAGTTCTATTGCTTCTCTTACCCTTTCGGTATTTTCCTTTCCAAAACCTAAATCTATTATATCTGCCCCTGAACTTTTGAAATACCTCGCCTTTTTTAATATTTCTTCATTGCTTAGCTTCTCAGCACCAACGATTTCGGCTAAAACTCTGATTGGAAAATCTCTACCAATCGGAAGCTCGCCAACAAGAATATTCCACTCATACCTGAGCTTTTCTCTGATATACTCTTCGCTTTTGGTTTTTTCTATCTCGGCCATTGCCTTTTTCTTTATCTCATGTTTTAACAATTCGCATGCTGGCATGCTCTTCGAAAGCTTGTCCTTTATTTTATCTATATTTTTCAAAAGAAGCTCAAGCTCTTCAAGGTTTTTTGTTCCAAGATATGTTTTTATTCCCGTTTTCTTTTCGAAATCTTCAGAATTTTTCATTTCTCCAGGAATAAGCATGAAATCATAGCTTTCTTTTATTTTTAGCATCTCAGGTTTTGCAAATAAGGCCACATCTACTGGAGCTACATAAACATCACAATTAAATTTCTCTGCTATTTCCTTAACCCTTTTGCTTGCAAGTTTTCCCGTCAGCAAAAGAATTTTCATTGTTTCAAATTTGCATGGTAATTATTTTAACTTTTGCCTCTTGGCTCTTAAAAACCCCGTTAAGAAATTAGGTTAAAAATATTTAAAAATTTTGCAAAAGAAATTAAAAAAAATTATAATAGAAATCTTTAAATA
>CBFDVL010000014.1:0-18525 GCA_965613365.1 uncultured archaeon
GTGTCTTCGATGCTTATGACCCTGTCGGTTGGAGGAATAAAGCTCGCCAAGCAATTTAGCGTTGTGGTTTTTCCGCTTCCACTGCCCCCGGCCACTAGGATATTTCCGGGCTTTATTCCGAGACCCTCAACAACAACCCAGAGAAAGGCGGCCACGTGAGCATTAAGGGTTTTGTAGTTTATCAGGTCAATTATCGTTAGGGGTTTTTTTCTGAATTTTCTTATCGTCAGTGTGGGACCCTCAAGGGAGACGGGTTTAATAGTGGCATTAACCCTTGAGCCGTCCGGAAGCCTGGCATCGAGCAAAGGAACTGCTTTGTCTATCCTTCTTTCAACAGAAGCAGCGATTTTTTCTATTATTCTTAGCAATTCTTCCTCTTCCTCTTCTCCAAAAGTTAAGTTGGTTTTACATATTCCATGCTCCCTGTGATTCACATACACGGGTTTTTTATGAGATATCACCATTACCTCTTCAAGGTTGTCATCGTTTAGAAGAGGCTCGAGAAGGCCGTAGCCCATCATGTTATTCACTATCACCTCGGCAAAATACTGCTGCTTTGCAAAGCTTGTTTCGGGAGCCTCTCTCTTGACTATTTTGAGTATCGTTGTGTATATAGCATTTCTTATCTCGCTCCTGTCTATTTCGTAGGGGTCGAATTTCACTTCTCTTATTGCGAGGTTTTCAAGCTTTTTAATGAAATTTCTATCGTTTCTTGTTAATTCGGGAATTTTAAGTTCATATCTCGGATTTTTTTCTCTTTCATATAACACCAACCTGTGGGTGGGAGTATCCTCCAGGATCTTTACTATTTTTCTGCTTTTTGTGAATTTGATTTCTTTTTCTTGCTCTATTTTTGAAAGAAGTTCTTCCTTATTCACATAATATTCGTTTATGAAGTCTCCAACTTGACTTAAACTTCTTATTCTATGGCGCAGAAGGTAGGTTAGAACTTTTTTTCTATCCTCAAGCTCTTTTTCAAATTCTTCTTGGGATATACCCCTGAGTTCGAGAATTGTTTTTATTAGCATGCATTCCTCGCCGGTGGGCTTTACCGTGTCATCTTTTGGGTCCCATTCGAATACATTTCTAACTTTTACTTCTTCGTCTTCTATTCCAACTACCTCTGCAATCTCTGTTATTCTTCTTACGGTTTTGTCTTTGTATGTAAAGCGGTTCTGCATGATTATCAGGTTGAGAGAGGGTATCATCACGTGAGGAACGAGCATTGGTGCGCTCGTTAATCTTGTTATGGTCTCCTTGGCCGTGTTTGCGTGTATTGTACCCATGCATCCACTTTGCCCGGTGTTCATTGCAGCAAGCAAGGTTCGGGCTTCTTCGCCCCTCACCTCTCCCACCATTATCCTATCAGGTCTCATTCTGAGCGTGTTCTTCAGAAGCATGTCCATGTTTATTTCCCCTCTCCCCTCAACGTTCGGAGGCCTTGTCTCAAGCCTTATCCAGTGTTCGATGGGCAGCTGAAGCTCGGCGGTGTCTTCGATGCTTATGACCCTGTCGGTTGGAGGAATAAAGCTCGCCAAGCAATTTAGCGTTGTGGTTTTTCCGCTGCTCGTCCCTCCAGATACGAGGATGTTCGCCGGTTTAACTCCAAAGCCATCTACGCAAATCCATAGAAATGCTGCCACCTCGGGGGTTAGAGTACCAAAGTTTATTAAATCCACAACGGTGAAGGGATCGGCTTTGAATTTTCTTATCGTCAGTGTGGGACCTTCGATGGATATGGGTTTAATAGTGGCATTAACCCTCGAGCCGTCCGGAAGCCTGGCATCGAGCAAAGGTTGAGAAGCATCTATTCTTCTCCCTATTGAATGAGCTATCTTTGCAATAAGCCTTTCAATTTCCTCATCTCTCTCAAAAATGATATTCGTCTTGCACATCCCAT
Source organism: uncultured archaeon (assembly GCA_965613365.1). Taxonomy (GTDB): domain Archaea; phylum Hydrothermarchaeota; class Hydrothermarchaeia; order Hydrothermarchaeales; family CAZSVW01; genus CBFDVL01. The sequence goes on from CBFDVL010000014.1 coordinate 1,901, forward strand.
GCCTTCTGTGATAAACGTAAACATTTCTGTTCGTGCCTATGACCATTACCTCTTCAAGGTTGTCATCGTTTAGAAGAGGCTCGAGAAGGCCGTAGCCCACCATGTCTTGCACTATTAGCTCGGCAAAGGCTTTGTACTTGGTTTTTGGAACCTCGGGGAATCTCGTCTTTATAAGGTTTACCACTTCTTTGGTAAAAGCTTTCTTTCTTTTCTCCGCGGGTATGCTCTCAGGATCGAGAGCGATTTCTCCGATCGCTCTGCGCTCTATCTTCTTTAAAAGCTCTCTATCCTCCCGAGTTAAATCGGAAATAAAAACAACATAGGTGGGGAGCTTCTCCCCTTTTATCCTGACTATTTTGTAATTTTTCCCTCTTTCTAATACCTCTTCCTCCCCCTCCTCAAGCTTCTTCTCCAACTTAGCAGCTCTCTCTATAATTGAGAGATGGTCATAACTCTCCCTTTCGAGGATTGATGCCAAATCAAGTGCCATTAATATTTATTTCATTCTTAATGGTATTTGAGAGTATCGCTACAATTAAATAGAAGTAAGAAGAATTTTAAATTTCGGAGGAGAGAGCTTGGAGCTTCCAACGATTAAGAATTATGATTTAAGGAATAAAAAGGTATTGCTAAGGTTGGATATAAACTCTCCATTAGACCCGAGAAGCGGAGAAATCTTAGATACCTTCAGAATTAGAAGTCATATTCCTACACTGGAGGCACTTTCAGATTCCAAGGTAGTAGTACTTGCTCATCAGAGTAGACCGGGCTTAGAGGATTTCACAACACTGGAAAAGCATGCAGACAAGCTCGCAGAATTTCTTGATAAAGAGGTTAAGTATATCGATGACATCTTTGGCTCTGCCGCAAGAGAGGAGATCGCAAATCTCGAGAATGGCGAGGTGCTCGTTCTTGAAAATGTTAGGTTCTGCTCAGAGGAGGTTAGTGAGAACGTTATTAAAAAGCCACCCGAAGAACAGACAAAAACTATTTTTGTTAGAAAACTATCTCCATGCGTAGATTTCTATGTTAACGATGCTTTTGCGGTCTCGCATAGGTCTCAACCGAGTGTTGTAGCTTTTCCCAAAGTTTTACCAAGCGCTGCAGGCTTGCTCTTAGATAGAGAGGTAAAAACTCTGAGTGAGGTTCTTAAATGCAAAGATTCTCCAAGAGTTTTCCTGTTTGGCGGAGCAAAGGCTAAGGACACTCTTAAAGTCATAGAAAATCTTCTGGAAAAAGAGCTTGCAGAGTATATTTTGACCTCGGGCATTGTAGGGAATCTTTTTTTGAAAGTGAGGGGATATAGCTTAGGCAAAGAAAATGAAAAAGCTCTAAGAGAAGAGGAAATAGAGATTGCGAAAAAGTTGGATAATGAAAAAATAATAACTCCGCTTGATATAGCATATAGTAAGGAAGGAAAGAGAAAAGAAATAATGGTAGAAAATCTAAAAAATAGCAATATAAAGATAAAGATTCTTGATATAGGTAGAGAGACCATAACATATTACTCGAGCATAATAAGACGAGCAAAGCTTGTGGTAGCTAATGGCCCATGTGGCGTGTTTGAGATGGAGGAGTTCGCTCTTGGAACAAAGGAAATAATAAAGCAAATAGCAAATTCAAAAGCGATTTCAATACTTGGCGGAGGACATCTCTCAGCCATTGCTAGGAGCATGAGGATGGCAGATAAAATAACATATATAAGCACGGGAGGAAAAGCCTGCCTCCGCTTCTTAGCGGGTGAGAAGCTCATAGGTTTAGAGGTTTTGAGATGACCCGCGTAATAGTGGTAGCATCTGGAAAAGGAGGAGTGGGAAAGACCACAATAGCGGCCAACTTAGCAGTAGCTTTAACGCAGTTTGGCAAGAAAGTATGCGTTTTAGACGCAGATGTCGTGATGGCGAACCTTGAGATAATAATGGGATTAAGAAGTCCTCCCGTGGCTTTGATAGACGTTTTGAAAGGCAGGTTCAACATAGAAGACGTTATCTACGAAGGTCCCGGAGGAGTTAAAATAATCCCAGCAGGTATAACCTTAGATGGCTTTAACGAAGAAAACATGCAGATGCTTAAGGCCGCTATTAGAGAAATTCCAAGAGATATAGAGATTTTGGTGATAGATGCCCCCGCTGGAAGAGATGCTGCCATGGTTATGGATGAAGGGCAAGAGGTTCTTATAGTAACAATACCAGAGGTTTCTTCGGTTTCTGATGCTTTAAAAATGAAGGTTCTTGCTGAGAAGATGGGAGCTAAGGTAATAGGAGCAATAATGAATATGGTGGAAGGAAAATCGAGAGAGCTTACCAGAGAGGAGATAGAAAATACCCTGGATACAAACGTTACATGCATATTGCCCTATGATGAAAAGGTAAAAAAGGCATTAGCCTACGAGATGCCCTTTGTTTTAAAATATCCTTATGCTAAGATAACGAATGAGTTAATGAGATTAGCAGCAGAGCTCATAGGTAGAAGATATATTCCAAGAAGAAAATCTATTTTTTCTTGGTTCATTGAAGTATTTAGAGATTAAAAGAGTAAGAAAAAATATATATATGCACCAATTCAATACCAAATACCAATTTATAAACCCGATTTGGAAGGAGAATGGCTATGCAGGGCGGTAGTGCAAGCCCAGAAGATATTGTTTCAAAACTTGAGGCTCTAAGGAAGAGAGTACCAGAGGAAAAACCAAAAGAACCACCCAAAAAAGAAGATAAAAGAAAGAAACTTGTTAGGATAGTTGGAATTCTTGTAATAATCCTAATTATCGGTGCAATATTTCTCTTAGTTTATAAATTCATATATCTTCCAAAGCAAATAGAAAAGCAGAAAGAAATAAAACAGATAGAAGCTGCAAAAATAGCCTTTGCAACTGAGAAGCAGAAGAAGATAAATGAGATAAAAAGTGCTTTTGCCGGCTTGCCAGTTGAGTATAAGCAAGAGATGTATAAGCTCATAGGTCAAGCCAACAAAGCTAGTTCTGCTCAAGAACTCAACGCCATAGATTATAAAACTCCAGCAACAGAAGCATGGCGTGCCTATACTTTGGAAAAGCTTGATGATCTTCTCCAAATTACTCAAAACATTAAAATGAAGCTCAATGGCAAGGTTTACAGAGATTTAGATGAAATAAGAATGAAAATAAACACCTTACAATATGCGGACCTTAAAAAGGTTGAGCTGAGTGAAGTAAAATATGAATATGTTCCAGTAAGATTGCCAAGAGACCAAGCTGCTGGCGGATTGGTAGTACCCGGAGATTATTTAAATATCTATTATTTAAAGAGCGAGAATGAAACCATTTGCATAGTCAGAGATGCAAAAGTAGTTGCGATACTCAGAGGTAAAAGTGAAGAAATTTCTTTAACCGAGGAAAAACAAAAATATGAAACTGGAGGCGGAGTAGAAGGGTATGGAACCGTGCCTTCTCTCAGTATAGGTTCTACAAGCGCTTCTCTATCGGGTGAGTTCGAAGGCAGTGCGGGCTTGAAGAAGATGGAAACCAAAGTTACCTATAGTGTTAATATAAACGAAATTCTAAAAGCTTTGGCTGTAAAACAATTGCCAGAGGAAATTGAAAAAGATTTAGAGAACTATGGGATTACACTTACTAGAAAAGAAATAGTGTCAGCAACCGGAGATTTAGATGTCGAGTATCTTATGCTTTTGGAAGTAACTGATGAAGAAGCTCCTTTGCTTGTTTCTAAGCTTCTTGACAGCCAAGAAAAGAGTAAAATATTCGCCACAATTTCAAAAACGCCTTCTTGGGCTTCATAGGAGGCGAGTAAATGAGAAGATGGCTTATTTTTCTACTAAGCTTCTTAATTTTTCTTCCTATGGTAAAAGCTTCTGAGGGAATAGAGCTTGTGGAAATCGAGCAGGGAAGCATAAGCCAAGTTGTTTCCAATCTCGAAGCCAAAATAGAAAACCGTGGATTTCATAAGGTTTTTGTAGCTTTACCAAGTGACTGGAGCATAGATGAAGATTCCTATGATGTTCACTCCTATCCTGTTAGAGAGCATGGTTTATGGAGAATTTATGGAATGCCCTATAGTAAAACCTCAATGCTTGGCAGAGGAGAGGTTTTCACAGGTAAAGGTCCAGAAGGAGGTTATCCCTACAAAGGTCTCGCAGAAGTTAATGGTCAGAAAGGATGGTGGCTAAAGCCAAACGAAGGGATTCATGTAAAGATAAAGCTAACTTTATCAACCAGCGGTGGAGAAATAGACCCAAATAACATTGAGGATGAATACCCCTACATAAAAGTTGTTAAGTGGATTCAAGATTTTGAGCTTACTGTTTCGAAAGCTGGTATTATAAAAGCTCCATGGGTTGTTAAGGGTGCTACTCTAACTTCCGCTTCTCCTGCACCATATGGAGATGTTAGAAAGACTGGAGGAAAGCTATACTATGGCAAGGTTAAGCCAGAGAAAAAAATCAAAAAATGGAACGAGTGGATTTTCCTCAGCGAAGGCTTAGCTTCAAAGCTTAAGGTTGAGCCTTCTGTGGATTATGAAATCAAGAAGGATGAGACTTTAAAACCGGTCTGGAAGCTCGATACCCTTGAGAATATATATTATGAATATGAATGGTATAGAGATAGAAAAGTTGAAGGCGTAACTCTTTGGAGAAATGACTTTGAAGACACTCCCGCGTGGTTTGAATGGTTCTGAGAATGTTGCCCAAGCATGTTTTGAGTGTGGTATCAAGTTAGCTACTATTTATCACCAGTTTATAGGCACTCCCGTGAGCCCAAAAAGTAAAAATTTGCTTTGCAAAGCAATCGAAGAAGCTATTAGAAATCAACCCTTTGTTGAGGATGTGAAGGTAGAAATACGCATAGAAGATGAATTTAAATTTAAATCATTTAAGTATAAGAGCCTTGATTATAAAATGATCAAAGCGAGGGTTAAAGTAAGGGTTGGGAACGTTATTTGTATTGGTAGACTTGAATATGATGAAGAGAAGGATTTTCCTCTTATGAGCATAGAAAAAATTTATACAATCAAAAAACAAAATAATTGCCGGGGATAACGAAATGGGAAGAAAATCCTTTATCTTTACAATGGATGCAATTTTAGCTCTTATACCTCTATTTATAATAATAAGTGTAGTTAGTCAGATGAGTGGTAGTGGTATAATCGCCACTCAAGTGCAGACAAAGGCTCTACATCACACCGCCGAAGGGGTAATGGAAGTAGCCGAGAAAACGGGCGTTCTTGATGAAATAGGAATTATATATTCTAATTACACCCTTCTCCAAAGTGAAGGAGACCCCTCTTGGGTCAATGAGAGAAACAGGCTGATAAGTGTGATAAAAAGGGATTTGGATCCGTTGATTCCCGAGCACATGGGCTATGCGATATATATAGAGGGGGAAGAAGTTTATAGTTCAGATAGCACCGTTTCTACAAGACCTAACAAGACGGAAGCTACCACAGCAAGCTCAGCCTCAAGAATAACTACCGGATATCACAAAGGAGCGCCCTCAAGAGGCTGCATGAGTAGAGCTACGTTGATAAAAATAGCGGGAAAGAGAACCTCGGACTATGCATATTTTGGTGGTTTCATAGGGCAGGGGGATATAACGGTTCAGATAAGGGACATCCCAAGCGACGCTAAGCCAAAAGAGATTCAACTTGAGCTTATGACGCCAGAGAACTTCGACTTTTATATCAATGATAACTACTGCGATACTATAATAAGCGCCGGCGAGAATGCTATTACTTCATGGAGTACCACGAGTTCTTCATGTTTAGATAGCATAGTGGGCGGAGAAACAAATAACTTTACTCTTCGTTTTGCGGGAAGCGACCTGACTAAAAAATATGTGGCGGGCGGGTATATAAGAGTGATTTATGATACATCTCTGCTTAAGAAAAAAGAGGGCAATATAATAAGATACTATTTTCCCGGCGTGGGAGACTCTTCTGAGGGTTTGATAAATATATATGATGGTTTTTATGTTCCGGGGACGGTTACTTCAATTAATGCAAAACTGCATTTTTTCAATAATTATACAACATTTCTAAATATCGCCGGTGAGAATATTGCAGAAATTAACGGTTCTGAATATGAACAAAATGTAATTTTATCTAATTCAAACTTTTCAGTTTTAAACTACAACAATATTAGTTTGGTAACGTTTCCAATAAGACTGGGAAGCAAGATAACCCAGATACCCGTAGGCAATGGTACTGCGGACGTTATTTTAATTACAGATGTTTCTGGTAGCATGAGGTGGAGAATAGGATATTCAGATACAACTCCGGGGGTAGTAAGGCCCTGCTGTCCAGATGGAGGGTACAGGGCAGAATGTATGGAAGACCCCACAAATCCGCTATTCCAGCCAGATACTCAACGACTTGCACTGGCTAAATGCTTGGATAAATATTTTGTGGATATCATACTCAACACCACCGGTAATAGAGTGGGACTGGTTCATTTTTCGACCAACGCCTATGACTCTACTGGTGTGGGGTTAACCTCGGATAACACAACGTTATTCACGGCAATAGATAGCTACACAGCTTATGGAGGAACTTGCATTTGCTGTGCAATAAACAAAGCATACGAGATATTAAACAGTCAGAGCAATGAGAACAGAACAAAGTTTATAATCGTGATGACCGATGGAATAACTGGCTTTACCTGCGATTACTCGGGCTGGTGTCCTACTTGGTGGGGGTATCCTGTATGCGGATGGTTTTGTTCGTGCGGGTGCACGGGAACGAAGACTCAGGGCGCCTATGTCTGCGGGGGAAATCCGAGCGATTGTGGAACATTTGGAGCGAGCGGAAGCGGCTGTGATGCAACTGGGTGTAGCGGAACAAGTTGTGGCAAGGCGATGAACAACGCCAATTGGAGCGCCTGGCGCGCTCACACTTACTTAAATGCCACAATCTATTCAGTGGGTTTTGGAGATTTGGCTACTTGCTGTGCCGCAAATTGGACACTAACCGCAATAGCCCAGAGTGGAAATGGGTCTGTATACATAAGTTCTAATGCCTCCGAGCTGGCTGAGATATACAGAGAAATAGCGAGGGAAGTTGTGAATTTAAGCTATGTCGCTCAGGTAGCCGCACCTACTCCTGGAATTATTCCTTCATATCTTTATCCAGATTCATATATAGAATTTGAATATGAACCTGAAGAGAGAGGATGGCCTTATGGAACGGTAGAAATCACAACGCAAACAGATGCCTTTTCTACATGCAGCTTAAATGTATTTATACCCGGCGAGTTCCAAGTTACAGATTTTGAGGTTACATCTTACTCAGGGGCCTACTGGACAGACAATGTTTCAATAATGAATGATGCAACTGGGGGATGGAGCAATGTATACTATTTAGAGGATTTTGGTACAGATTATATTCTCTTGGGAGACCCATATATCGTAGATATACCCGCAAGCTTGATAAATTCAAATGATACTAACTATGTCGATGTAAGAACAGGGCTCTCGGGCTCACCGAGTTCTCAGTGTTTAAACGGAAGCAGAATAATTTACACCTTCAGATTTAGAGCACCAGTACCTTACTCTGAAATAAGAGAGAGGTGTACTCCCAAGAACATATCTGTTTATTATGATATAGATTACGATGGCACGGCAGATGGTTGTGTTTGCGTTTCTACAGATGTAGATATAACGCCTCCAAGTTCATGCGCGAGTCCATATTGCACTCCTGTGGAAAACCTAAATCCCGAAGATGATAGCATAGATGATGCATTTTTGAGGATTATGGATAATCTTAACTTCTATGACGATAAAAATCCTGGAGGTTATGGTGATAATTCGCTGTTATACGACGGAACCGCAAGCAATCCCATAGATATCAAAATATCTCCCGAGATAGTTGTGGAATCAACCTCCATGCTTGGAATACCCAAGCTTTATGAGCCGGTTGAGATAAGGCTGGAGGTATGGGGTTGAATGGTAAAAATAGAGCCTTCGTATTCTCAGGAATAGCCTTTATTCTAATTATCCCAGCTATTATAATTGCAGCCTCCTACATGAACATGCTCTCCATAGGAAGTGAGGCAACTTTCACGCATATAAAATCAGACAAGCTTTATCATTTTTTCACGACCATAGAAAAGGATCTCACGAGAGCAGCAGAGATCTCGGGGAGAAGAGCGGTAGTTGCGGCGTTAGATTATATAATATCTAATAATACTCCTCTGGATACCTATTCCACAACCTATGGAAATGGAGCTGAGGGAGCATTAAGAGAACTTGTGATAGAGGGCAAGCTCAACGGAGAAAACATAAGTCTAATGGAAAACCAGACAGTAAGCTACTGGATAAGCTCGATAATAGATAAGGCTCGGGAGTTTGAGTATAACATTAACATAACCGATACAAGCATAGAAATCAAGCCTTATTCAAGCTTTTATTTCACTGTAGAAGTGCAGCTCTACGGAAGAATAACAGACATCGAAGGAAGATTTGTATACGAAGGTGAGATTCCAAGGGATAGAAAAATAAGCACAAAGGTTAGTATAATCGGTCTTGAAGACCCCCTTTTTCCTCTGAGAACTAATGGTAAAGCGCACAGAATAATTCAACCTTCGCCCTATTCTAGGTTGGTAATCGATACGGGAGTGAAGGGATATATTATAAGTTCTCCTGGTGGAGATTATAGTAGTGAAGCCGAAACACCAAGACAGGGAATATGTGTTGGAACGGGATTAAGTGGAGGATGGAGCTGTGAAGACCCAAAACAGGTCACGATTACGCTTGATGACCCATTACCCTGTTCGCCAGTTTCAGCAAGATTGGAGTTTAGTGCAAGAAATCTAAAAGAAAATGTTTCTGATAGGAATGTAACCATAAATGACTATTATATAGGCACCGTTCCTTCTCAGGATGATAATGGATGGGTTGACATTACTATGGAATTTGATCCCGGTTATCTTGTAGGCGGAGATAACACTGTAAAGTTTTATTCTGGAAGCGACGAATGGTATGTAGTCAGGAATATCTATATCTATTACTCCTGTGGAGGTCCATCAGGATACAAGCTCAACACTTTTTACTCGGGCCCGGTGAGAAAGGCAGACCCAGAAGATGAAGCACAACTCGGAGAAGTTGAGCAAGGAGATATAATGGTTCTAAAAGAGCCAAGTACGACTTATTATAATTATCTTACAACAAACTTCACCCAAGCGGTGGAAAGAGCAGATGGAATAGTAGCAGATGGCAGATTCGATAGTGCATTTGCCTCGTGGACAAGAACATTGAGCTCCTATCCCTATGCCGGAATAGAAAACTGCTCTGTTTTTAAATCCTCCTACGATACCTTAACAGACGGAAGAATAGTTTTAATAGACAACTTCGACGAAACCTTTGGTTATGTTTACGATATAGACAATTTATACCACGATATAGAATATGGTTACTATCATGAAAGTGAATACGGAGCAAGTTTCTTTGATAGAATGGAAAACAGAACAAACGTTTCAGAGAAATACAGTCGGCAATCTTCTCATTTGATAGGTTTGGAATCTTTTATAGCTCCTTCAGATTTAGTACCCTTTACAGCAGACCCATACGTAGAAAATCTTCTTCGCACCAGAATCGACTGGGACCAGAGTTGCATAGATTATCTTTTCTTTGATGACGAGCAACATCTTGGCTATAGAGTTAAAGGAATTACTCTGCAGAAGAGCTATTACCCCTACTTCAGAATTGACCTCGAGAATGCCGAGAAGTATGGAATTATAAGCGATGCCTATGATTTAACGTGGTGAGAGGATGAAATTGAAATCAAAAGCTCAGCTCTTCACCCTGGATTTATTGATTGCACTCATACCTTTAACAATAATAATAGGGGTATCTGCCAACGCCTTTGCTGGAATCAGCTCTCAACAGCAGTGGTATTCCTATTTTTACGAAATGCAGAGGGTGGGAAATGATGCCTTAGATGTAATAACCAAAAATACCGAGAAGGGCATGGCAATGAAAGCATACTTGGAAGAAGGCGGTAGAGTCGGTACCATAGAGATAAATGGAGAAAACGTGGATTATTATCTGAACCTAACCGAGTGGTGGATTCCCTTCAAAGAGAACGTAATATCTACAATAGCTGGAGAAGTAAAGACAGATGTCATAGATATAGAGGCGATGGCGATGTATTTAAATGGCACGTCCATATCAATTGGTTCCACAAGCGCTTACTTAATCAATACCACCTTTATTTCTTCCTTAGTTGGAGATTATGATTTTAGATTTGGAATAATACCTTATAATCGCAAGGACGATGGGCTTACTCTTAGTAACATGGTAACATGGGGATACTTTGAATATAACCTTTATGATTCAGATTCAGATGGAATGATAAAAGAAAACGAATCCGTAAATATACTACCCTTCTGTGAATATGGTTCCTTTGAAGAGGACATAGTAAGCGTTAGAAGACCCGTGCTCTTTGTTTTTTTAGAGCACATGAGCATGCAGAACTCAACAGATATCACCATACCCTTTGAGATAGATAACTCGGGATATGCTGCGAGCATAGTTTTTATGCTTAGACCAGAGAGAGTCAATATAACAGATGAAAGGATTTCAAGCTACAACATAACAACCCGTGCATATATTCCATTGACGATTAATCAAGTCTATATCAATGCATCTTCCGAGATAAATGGTACCTTGGTTTTATACGTAAATGGGGTTGAAATTTACTCTGGTAATCTTCCAGCAGATATTACAGATGAAATCGTTCCTTACCTAACAAAGGACATAATTCAAATGCAGTTTAGAATTTACAACTCCAAACCAAATTCCCTGGGGTATCTCAACATGAGAATAACGTGCTCAGAACCTTGGGTGCTTGAGGCTATAGGGATGAAACCGAGTTATGCTGTGATTGAGATAGGTTTATAAACATCTTTTTTACTTTTACTATATTTATGAGCCTAGTAAATATATTAAAAGAGAACAAGAAACAAATACTTGATGAGTGGTTTGAACTTCTCACTAAAACATATCCAAGAGAAACTGCTCAACTAATGGTAAAAAAAAGAAAAAGTCTCTTCAAATCCCCATTAGAGAGGTTTCAAAGTCCTGCTGAGTATCTTTTTGTCACGGGATTGGAGAGGATATTTGATGCAATAACTAAAGAAGAAGTCAATTGGGAGGAGATTGAGAGAGCACTTGATGATATACTTAGACTTAGGTCAATTCAAGATTTTACTCCTTCTAGGGCTGTTTCGTTCGTCTTTTTTCTCAAAGGAATAATAAAAAACTATGCAGAGAGACATGGAGGCATCCAAGAATTTTTAGAATTTGAAACGCGTATCGATGCCTTAGCTTGCAAGGCTTTCGATATTTATATGCAATGTAGAGAAGACCTCTATGAAAGGAGAGTAGCTGAAGTAAAAGCTCTCAGAGATATGGCCATGAAGGCACTTGAAAGAGCAACTGTCGCTTACTATGAGCTGGAAAAACAACCCGAGGAACTCAGAAAAAAACATTAAATTTATATACTATAAAAAATTATATACCTCAACCGAAAAACAAATAGAGGTGATATAATGAGTGGAATAACCTATCTGGTTGGAGTGGTCATTCCATATGTTGCGTTTGTTATCTTCGTTATAGGCTTTGTCCTCAGAGTGATAAATTGGGCAAAGAGTCCTGTTCCTTTTAAGATTCCTACTACTTGTGGACAACAGAAATCCCTGCCATGGATTAAACCCAGTTATTTCGAGAGTCCATATACCTTAGGCGGCGTGATAGGGAGGATGATAGGCGAGGTCGTATTCTTTAGGTCCCTTTTCAGGAATCTTTCTTTTAACCTGATTAAAGAGAAACCAGCGTTGGTATACAGAGAAACCAAATGGCTCTGGTTGGGGGCTATAGCTTTTCACTGGTGTTTGTTTGTCACGCTGTTTAGGCATCTCAGGTTCTTTCTTCAGCCAGTACCGGGCATAGTTGAAAAAGTTTGTTACTTGGATTCTCTAGTGGGACAAGCTATTTTGATTGTGCCAGAATTCTTTGTTACCGGGGTAGTGATAGTTGTTGCCCTACTCTTTCTCCTACTGAGAAGATTATGGTCACCGCAAATAAGATACATTTCTTTACCTTCTGACTACTTTGTGCTTTTGCTTTTGCTGGCAATAACTATAAGTGGAAATTTGCTTAGATATTTCTGTAGAACCGACGTGACCAAAATAAAGGAACTTGCTATAGGTTTAGTAACTTTCCACCCAGTGATACCAGAGGGAGTCCACTGGATGTTCTATGTCCATCTTTTCTGTGTTAGTGTTCTAATTGCTTATATCCCATTTAGCAAGATAATGCATATGGCAGGGATATTCTTGAGCCCTACGAGAAACATGAGAAATGACAGTAGAATGAGAAGACATATAAACCCATGGATAACTCCCGCCAAGTTTCATACCTATGAGGAGTGGGAGAGGGAATTCAAAGACCAACTAAAGGAAGTTGGCATTCCTTTGGAATATGTTAAAGAGGAGGGTGAGAGTTCATGACCGAAGAGACCCCACCACCCGAAGAATTGGTAAAAATAGATTATATTCCTCCAAAAAAAGATTGGATGGACCCCAAAACTGAATTTAAAAGAGGATGCTTTTCTTATGCTGCCAAGTTAAGGGACCAAAAAATCATGGAATTACCAAATCCAAGAGAATGGCATCCACTCGATGAAGACTGGAAGCTTCCAGAAAACTGGAAGGAGATCGTTCTAAATGGCATGAAAGACAGACTTGAAAAGTATAGGTCATTTAAGCTTTTTATGGACATCTGTGTGAGATGCGGAGCGTGTGCTGATAAATGCCATTACTACATTGGCTCTGGCGACCCAAAAAACATGCCGGTGCTGAGAGCGGAGTTGTTGCGTTCTGTATATCGAAGATACTTTACTACCGCCGGAAAGCTTTTTGGAAAAGTGGCGGGAGCGAGAGATTTAACATATGATACGATCAAGGAATGGTATTATTACTTCTATCAATGTTCAGAGTGTAGAAGATGTTCTGTATTCTGTCCATACGGTATAGACACCTGCGAAGTTACAATGATGGCTAGGGAGCTACTTGATGACGTTGGAATAAGTACTTACTTCATTATGGAGCCGACTGCTCATTGTCATCACATAGGGAACCACTTAGGTTTACCACCCGCAGCGCTCGTAAACACATTCAGGTCAGCTGCAGATGATATAAAGGATATTACGGGCGTGGATGTAGAAGTTCCAATAAATAAAAAGGGAGCAGAAATTTTGGTTATACCTCCTTCTGGAGATTACTTTGCCACTCCTCATTGGTACACCTTCATGGGCTATCTAATGCTCTTTCACGAAATAGGGCTTGATTATACTTGGAGTGCATACGCTGCAGAGGGAGGAAACTTCGGGTTCTTCCACTCCATAAAATCGGCACAGAAGCTAAATGCCAAGATATATGCAGAAGCCAAGAGACTTGGTGTCAAATGGATTCTCGGCTGTGAGTGTGGACACATGTGGAGAGTTGTACACCAGTATATGGATACAATGAACGGACCTGCCGATTTCCTCGAAGAACCAGTTTCTCCGATAACCGGCACAAAGTTTGAAAACGCCGCCAGTACGAAAATGGTACATATTTGCGAATTTACGGCAGACCTAATAAAACACAATAAGATTAAGCTTGATCCGAACCGAAATAAAAGATATAAAGTTACATTTCATGATTCCTGCAATCCGGCTAGAGCGTTAGGTTTGTTTGAAGAACCAAGATATATCCTTAAAAATGTTTTGCCAGATGGACACTTTATAGAAATGCCCGAGAACACCATAAGAGAGAAGACTTTCTGTTGTGGAAGTGGTGCAGGAATATTAGCAGATGAAATGATGGAGATGAGGATGCGCGGAGGAATGCCAAGAGCTTTAGCAGCTAAATATGTGGCAGAGAAGTTTGGAGTAAACATGCTTTGTTGCATTTGCGCAATAGATAGAGCAGCTCTCCCACACTTGATGGAGTACTGGAAGGTACCAGTAGAGGTATGTGGACTACATGAACTAGTGGGGAATGCACTGATAATGAAAGGAGAAAAAGAAAGAACCGAAAATCTTAGAGGAGAACCTCTTTATGAAGAAGAGGAAGAAGAGAAAGGAGGGGAAGAATAATGTACGATTCTGACAAAATCGGGGCGGGTCTACTAGTATTTTTGATTTTAATCACTCTACCTGTGTGGTATAATGGTGTACGAGGTGCCATTGCCGTTCCGCAACCCAAGATAGTTACTGAAGAAAAGCATTGTATAGAAGACGCCGAAATAATGAGGGCAGAACATCTTCAAATCCTAGATGAATGGAGAGACAGTGTTGTAAGGCAAGGTGAAAGAATGTATACTTCTAAAACTTATGGAATGCCCTATGAAATGAGCATAGAAAAAGAATGCAAAGCATGTCATCCAAATAAGCAAGAGTTCTGTGACGAGTGCCATGATTATGTAGGGGTTAAGCCATATTGTTGGAATTGTCATAATTATTAGAAGGGAGGTGTAAAGAGATGAATATTAACAGAAGGAAATTTTTGAAGATAACAGGGGTGGCCGCCGTAGCTGCCGCTACAAAATCTGCCTCCGACTTAATTTCTGATAATGATCTTATAAATTTGGTTTCTGCAAGCGGCGAAGAAGGAATTAAAAAAGGAGTCAAATGGGGAATGCTCATAGACCTAAGGAAATGCGATGGATGTAACAAATGCGTAGAAGCGTGTAGAAGCGTTCATAATATACCAAAATTCAATGATCTGAAGAACCAAGTAGATTGGATTTGGTTAATAGGCTTTGAAAATGCTTTTCCTGAGCAATATCATAAATTCATGAGAGAGGACCTAGAAAACAGAAAGGTTCCTATTCTCTGTAATCATTGTGATAATCCTCCGTGTGTAAGGGTTTGTCCAACAAAAGCGACATGGAAAAGAGAGGACGGTATAGTAATGATGGACTACCATAGATGCATAGGTTGCAGGTATTGCATGGCGGCCTGTCCCTATGGTTCGAGAAGTTTCAATTGGAGAGACCCAAGATCTTACATCAGTAAGATAAACGAGGATTATCCAACGCGTGAAAAAGGCGTAGTTGAAAAATGCGACTTTTGTGCAGAAAGGCTCAGAGAAAATAAACAGCCAGTTTGCGTGGAAGCTTGTGATAGAGGAGCTATGATATTTGGTGACCTTAACGATGAGAACTCTGAAATCCGAATAAAACTCAAAGAAGAGTATGCCATTGTCAGAAAACCTTCTTTGGGTACACATCCCAATATCTACTATATAATCTGAGGTGAAAGAAGATGATCGAAAAAATATTTAAGGGCGATAAGAAGTACTGGTATTGGATATGTTTTTTGCTTGCGATTATAGCAATAGGTTTTATTACCTACTTACAACAATGGAAAATAGGCTTAGGGATAACTGGCATGAGCAAAAGGGTTTCATGGGGTCTCTATATAGCAAACTTTACATTCCTCGTTGGAGTTGCGGCGTCGGCGGTCATGGTAGTGCTTCCAGCTTATATATATAACTATCAAAAATTCAAACGTATTACAGCGCTTGGAGAATTTTTAGCAGTAGCGGCAGTGACTATGTGTTTACTTTTCGTACTTGTAGATTTGGGAAGACCGGAGAGAGTGCTAAACATCATCTTTCATCCAAATCTAAGGTCCGTGTTTGTTTACGATTTTATAGTTCTCTCAGGATACTTGCTACTAAACTTAGTAATATGCTGGTATGTTCTAGATGCTCACAGAAGAGAAGAACCGCCAGGGAAATTTATCAAATTTCTCATATTCCTTTCTATACCTTGGGCGATAAGCATTCACACAGTCACGGCATATATCTACTGCGGTCTTGCTGGCAGGCCCTTCTGGTTTACCGCTCTAATGGCTCCAAGATTCCTAGCATCTGCTTTTGCTTCTGGACCATCTCTCCTTATAATTCTCTCTTTAGTGTTAAGAAAATATACGGACTTTGACCCAGGTAAAGACGCGATTAGAAAACTGTCAGAGATAGTGACTTTTGCAATGATAGTTTCAATGTTTTTCCTAGGGTGCGAGATATTTACCGTGGGATACTCGGGGCACGAAGAACACCAGCTTCACTTTCTGTATCTCTTCAAGGGACTTGAAGGATATGCTAAACTTGTTCCCTGGATTTGGCTTTCGATCATTCTAGGGCTTGCGGCAATTTTCTTACTAATTAATCCAAGCACGAGAAAAAATGATAAAAGTCTCTTATTGGCATGTTCCATGGTCTTTGCATCTATATGGATCGATAAGGGGCTTGGTCTCGTGATTCCTGGGTATATACCTGCTCAGACAGGAGAAATTTTTGAATACTGGCCCACAGTCCCTGAAGCATTGATTACCTTAGGCGTATGGGCGACGGGGATACTTGTATTAACATTGCTGTATAAGGTCGCAATTTCAGTACTACAAGAGATAGAACCAATTTCAACACATCACTAAATCGGTTTTCTTTTTTCTTTTTTATTTCCGCCGCTCAGAAAGCTGGGTGAGGTATTTGCTCTCCCGAAGGTAAACCAAAAATCCTCAATTCCAAAACAGATCGGCAAGCCTCTCGACGAGTTCTTCCCTAGGACTGGAGGTATTAAATTTAAA
>CBFDVL010000015.1:0-18061 GCA_965613365.1 uncultured archaeon
CTTCAGAGGCATTGACCTCATCATCGGTAGTTCGGGCTGGTTCACGGCAGCCCCCGCTCCCTCGAGGAGCACTTTAGTTTTAGTTTTAGTTTTAGTTTTAGTTTTAGTTTTAGTTTTAGTTTTAGTTAAGGTTAAGGCTAACCTCTCAAGACCAAACTTTAGGATGTTTTTGGCAGCGTTAACATCTCTGTCATCTCTATGTCCGCAGTTCAGGCAGAGGAATTCTCTATCATTAATTTTGGTTTTCTTAGAATTAGAACCGCACTCAGAGCATCTTCTGGTTGACATCCACTCGTTAACGATTATCGCCATGTTTCCGTGCTCCATAAGCTCTGTTTTTAGTATTTCAGCAAATTCATGGAAAGCCCAGTGAATTTACTCTTTTTCTTAACTTGCGATTACCAGAACCTTTATAGTGCTTATCCATTCTTATGTTTTTGGGAAGGCCTATGAACACCAACGCGGATTTATCGAAATTTTTTGCAAACTCTTTAGCGAGCTTTCTTCTGAAGTCTCTGGCGAAATTTCTCCTCTTCCTCGACAAACTCTTCAACACCTTGTACTTCTTCAACCGCTGTAGTTTGCTTATCCTGTTGTTCAGTCTTCTCATGCGAATGAAGAATTCTTTGTGCTCTGCCTTTTCAACGAGGAGAACACGGTTCTCCTCGTTCTTTCCTTTTCCTTTACCTTTACCGTTAGTTTCGTATGCGGTTATTATTCTTTTTAAACCAAGGTCTATTCCAACAAATGATTTTGGCTTATTAACTACTTCTTTTTCAACCATGACGTGAGCTTCATATCTTTTGAGCTTAGAACGCCACACGATCTGAAAGGATTTGATCTTCCAGTTTTTATTTTTATTTTTGAGGTGTTTCTCGGCATAGGGATAAGAATGTAAGGGAAGATTGATCTTCTTCCCTTTCTCCAGGGTTGATATTCTGCACCACAGCTTAAATTCCCTGGCTGTATGGGAGAATTCTATAGAGCCTGTGCGATAATCGAACATGACTGGGGTTTTGTTGTTAATTGTTGGTAAAGAAGGTTCTCTCTTTCTCAATCGATAGAGTTTGTGTTCTAACTTTTTGTGTTTGCATTTATTTTTATTTTTACAATTCTCGATGGCTTTCTCCAGTTTCTTGATTTCTTTCTCCCAATCCTTGTATAGCTTTTTGTAAGATTTGTACATCCACAGAGCTTTATCTCTGCATGCTTGAGCAAAGGCTGATTGTAAACCGGTTAGTTGCTGAATTTCTTTTCTGAACTTCTCGGCTTCTTTTACTGTTGTTATATCGTTTTCAATGATTTTATTTTTAAATAGCTGAACACCGTAGGTAAGACGGGCGGTTAGTCTGTCAAGTTTCTCAAGCTTTTCTTTGGTTATTTTATTGCTTACCGGTATTCTTATGGTCTTTTGAAGCTTCATACATCCACCTTATTGCATCGGAAAATGTGGCATTAATTCCTTTATCTCTCAGCATTTTTCTGATCTCTTTCAATATTTCATGAGCATTTACATCAACTTTTATTGTTGGCATATTTATAGTGTGTTGTTAGCATAGCATATAAGTAATTTACCCGCCTGCCACCCTTTGCGTATCCCCTCGCTTTCGCAAGGGGTCTTGCGAGCAACGGGAAGATAAACATTTTAAACTAAGATTAGAAAAAACCTACTCCTCAACCGCATATATCTCCTTGCCAGCAGAGAGATACTCCTTGAGCCAATAGCCTATGTTTGTTTTCTTTCCTACTTTTATTTCGCCTTTTCTGCCTATGGTTGCGGTGAATAGATAGATATCGTCTGCAAAAACCTTCACCATTTTTCCACTTAGCCTTTTATCGACCTTAAGTAAAAGATAGTTTTCGGTTTCCGTTATGCTTATGCTTATTTTTCCCTTTTTCTCACCCAATGCTCTTACGTCTATGCTTATATCCAAAATTTCCTCGAGCTTGTCTATCCTTCTTCCTTTTTTACCTATTATTTGAGGTATGTATTTCTCGTCTATCCAAACGATTGCCTTTGAATCCTTTACCTCTATTTCTACCTTTGCTTTTGGTGCAAGTTTCCTTAATTCCTGCATTATCCTTTCTCTTGCAAGCCTTTCTATTGGCTTTACCTCTCTCTTTAAAACGGGCATAACCACGGTTTCTTCTCCAAAGGTGTAGATTTCGTATTCAACTTTGTCTGTTTCAAAATCCTTCACTTCGATGACGGGTCTTGCCAAATCGCTTTCGGTCATGCCCTCTGGAACTTTAACAGTAAAGGTAACTTTATAGACCTTCGCTATTTCTCCGTCTTTTATAAAAATTATCGTATCAACTATCTGTGGAATCATGCCAAGCTCCACTCTGCCAATTAATCGCTGAATCGCATCTATTGCTTTGGTAGCATGCACAACTCCAACCATTCCCACGCCTGCAAGACGCATGTCCGCAAAAATTCTAAAGTCTCTAGTTTTCCTAAGCTCATCATAGATTGTGTAGTCTGGTCTCACCAATAGCAAAATATCTGCGGTCTTCTCCATATCTCCTTCTAAGGGTGCATACTGAGTTATCTCATCGCTTACAATCAAATCTCTTGGAGACTCCATTGTTTTAACGATTTTTCCCTGAGACTTGTAAAATTCTGCAAGAGCTTGAGAAAAAGTTGACTTCCCTGCTCCAGGCGGACCCGCCACTAAAATGCCCTCTGCCCTTTCCTTTAATCTTTCCATAAGTTTTTCGGAAAGAGCATAATCTTCCAAGCTAACATTTGCTATTGGTCTTACAGCGGTAATTTCTAAGCCATCTGAAAAAGGAGGTCTTGCAATAGCTATTCTAAGTTGCCTCAGCTGAACTACGGTAGCACCCTTCCTCTCTATCTCTATGAAGCTATCTGGGTCAACCTTAGCAAACTCTATTATTTCCCTTGCAATCTTCCTTAGCTCTTTCTCTGTAATGGGCTTTTCAGAAAGTTTTACAAGCTTTATCTCACCGGGTTTACCTTTCTTAGCGAGGGGAGGAACCTTCTCTTTAAGATGAACAGACATCGTTTCATCGTCGAAAAATTTTAAAATCGTCAGCTTTTTTGCGATTTTTTTCTTTTTGAGATAGATAACCTCGATTCCCTTGCTCTTAGCAACGCGATATTGAATTCTATCGCTTGTCACTAAGCAACCTTTTACTTCTTTAGCAATATTTCTGATTATGTCATCAATATCCTTTAACTCAGAGACCCTTGGTCTCCTACCGTAATACTCAAGCTCAATAATACCCTCATCGGCATATTCCCTCAATAACTCAAGCTCCTCCAAGCCCTTAAATCCACTTTCTCTACCTTGATTAGCCTGATGCTCAAGTTCAGCAACAACAGCTTCGGGAATTACAACTTTCGCATGCTTATACTTGCTTTTAACAAGCTTTGTTATTCTTCCATCTATTATCACGGAGGTATCGGGGACTATTATCATGCATAAACCTTGAATTTAAAGGGATATAAATGTTTTTAGTCTTTGAACATAGAAAAATTTAAGTATGATTGTTAATGTCTAACAATGATATGTTTGGACTTCCTACAACGACGTTCATCGTAGCTTTTGGCTTGCCCTTACTAATAACTTTACTTTTAGCTATATGGGGTTTGATATATAATCAGGAGGAATAGAGCATGGTTGATCCTCTCGAAACTGTTTTAGTCGTTGTATATTTTATCTCTCTTCTGCTGATAGGTGGATGGGCTTCTAAGAAAATAAAGAACATAGAAGATTACACAGTAGCCGGAAGAAATCTTGGTTTCTTTGTTTTCACGGTGCTTGTAGTCTCTTCTATATGTAGTGGAATGACCTTATTGGGAGTATCAGGCTTAGGATATGTAGCTGGCTGGCCTA
The DNA here is from genome assembly GCA_965613365.1 of uncultured archaeon. Classification (GTDB taxonomy): domain Archaea; phylum Hydrothermarchaeota; class Hydrothermarchaeia; order Hydrothermarchaeales; family CAZSVW01; genus CBFDVL01. Next base: position 3,864 of record CBFDVL010000015.1, read on the forward strand.
CGATTTGGGAACAGATATTTGTTCCTCTTAGTGCTGCCATCTGTATTTTAATATTCGGAACCAAGCTCCATGCTATTGGAAAAGAAAGGAAGTATATAACGATACAAGATTATCTTTCCCATCGATATTATAGCAGGCGTAGAATAAGAATCATCTCAGCTATCGCTGGCATAGTTGTGTCTCTTATTTACTTGGTAGGACAATATACAGCAATAAGCATAGTTTTAACTTGGATGTTTGGAATAACTCATACTCAGGCTTTGTTAATAGCTGTAATAATTGTGGTGGTGTATGTTATTCTAGGTGGACTTTATGCAGTGGCATGGACTACTCTGATTCAAGGTATTATATTGATTTCTGGAGTTATTCTCTTAGCCCCTCCTTTGATAAAGGCTGCAGGAGGGCTGACTCATATAAATGAAGTGCTTGCAACCTTAGACCCAAACTATGTTAAACTTGCATATCCCCAGGTTCATCCTCCATACGCAAAATATGCCTTCTGCACACCTGCCTTTTTAATATCTTTCTTCTTTTTGCTTGTATTTGGCTTGGCGAGTGCTCCTCACGTTATTAACAATGTTCTGGCTGCAAGGAGAAAAAGTTACTTTAAGTGGGCACCTCTTTTAGCCTTTGTTCTCTATACTATTGTGATGTATCTAATAAAAATCACCGGATTTGCAGTAAGAGTGATGGTAGTCGAAGGAAAATTTACAATTCCTAAGCCTGACTATGCATTCGTCGCAGGGGTTGAGCATGTATTTTCTCCCTTAGCATGGTCTTTGTTTGCGGTTATAGTTTTGGCAGCAGTTATGTCAACCACGGATAGGCTATTACTTACCATAGGCACCTACTTCGGTTGGGATATTTACAGAGAAATCATAAAACCTCGGGCTAAGAGTGGCGAGATAACTAAGGTAAGCAGATGGGCAATATTCGTCTCAGCTATTATTACAGTGCTTTTGGCGATTAATCCGCCTAAGCTTTTAGCATGGCTAATATGGATGGGTATAGGGGTAATACTTGCAACTTTTACAGTTCCTTTACTTGCTGGGTTATACTGGAGACGTGCTACCAGAGAGGGAGCAATAGCTTCCATGCTTACTGGTTTTGTCTCGGCAATAATATCTGGGTATATCCATAAATTCATTTTCCCATTGCCAATGCACTTCAGCTTTTTCGCCTTTCTAATCTCCGCTGTAACTTTAGTAGTAGTAAGCCTCCTTACTCCAGAGCCCCCAGAAAACATAATAGAGGAAACAAAAACTGGGTTATTTATAAGATAACCTTTTTATTCTCAGCAAAATAAAACATCTTTGAAAATGGAGGAGAAGATTCCTATTGGGTGCAGTATAGATGATATTCTCGGGGGAGGAGTTGAACCGAGGATTATAACCCAGATTTATGGTCCTGCAGGTGTAGGAAAAACCAACATTTGTTTGCAACTTCTGGTTAATTGTATTAAGCTCGGTAAAAAAGCCGTTCTCATAGATACCGAAGCTGGAAGCTCTTTGGATAGGCTTAAACAAATAGCTAAGGAAAGCTTTGAGGAAGTTATTAAAAAAACAAATATCTATGAACCTTTAACTTTTGAGGAGCAGAATTTTATAATTGAAAATTTAAAGCACGTGGTTAATAAAGACTATGGTTTAATCATAGTTGATTGCATCGTCTCACTTTATCGTGTTGAGATGGAAGATGAGAAAGCTATAAAGCTAAATAGAATGCTAAGCAAACAACTTGCAAGGCTATCGGAGCTTGCAAGAAAGCATGACCTCGCGGTAATAATCACAAATCAAGTTTACTCTCCATTAGAACAAGCAGAAGTAGAACCCATAGGGGGGAGTATTCTTAAGTACTGGAGCAAGACCATATTAGAGCTCAAAAGAATTAACCATCTTAGAGAAGCTATTTTAAAAAGGCATAGAAGCTTACCAGAGGAATTAAAAGCAAAGTTCATAATTACAGAGAGAGGAGTGGAAGATGCAAGAGCATAGATATGCTATAAAGGTTTTTTACGATGGTAAAAACTTTCATGGTTCTCAGATTCAGCCAAAGCTTAGAACAGTTGAAGGAGAATTTCAAAAGGCTTTGAAAAAATTTTGCAATTTTGAAAACTTTCAACGCGCTTCTAGAACCGATGCTAAGGTCTCAGCCTTTGGAAATGTGTTTGCCTTAACCACGAATTTTAAACTTGAGCCAAGAATAATAAATGCTCATTTACCTTGTGATATTAGAGCTATTGCAGTAAAAGAAGTAAGCAAAGACTTCAATCCAAGATTTGCAAAAGAGAGAATATACAAGTATTTTTTATTCGACGATGGCTATGATTTGAAGAAAATTAAAGAAGCAGCTAAGATAATAAAGGGCAAGCACAGCTTTCATAATTTCACTGCTCTGCAAGAGGGTTGCAAAATTAAAAAAGTTAACTATGTTGAGGTAGAGAAAGAAGGAGATATAATTATCCTAACTTTCTCTGCGGAGAGCTTTCTGTGGGAGATGGTTAGAAGATTGGTTACCGCGCTGAAAATGATTGGTAAGCATGAACTTACCATTGAAGAATTCTTCGAATTCTTCGACATAAATGTAAGAAAGAAAATAAAAGCGAGTCCTCCAGAATTTCTAATTCTCTGGGATGTTAAATACGACTTTGAATTTGAATATGAAGATTACTCTCTGCGAAAATTCATAGAAGAGCTTAAAAAAGAGTATGCTATGCTAAAAATGAAGGAGAAGATATTAAAAGCTATCTTATAGGTATGCTATGCTCTTTCTCAAATTTTTCTCTATGGATAGTGTTATAGCTACAAAAGGGTATTACTCTTCCATCGGGCAAGGCATAATGAATGGCACATCTCTGTACGCGCTCTATATCAAAGTTATATGCATCCATAAAATGCATCCCTCCTATGAATAATAGATGTCTGTGAAATTCCGCCGCCGCCTCATGTGTGCCCTTATGCAAGACTTCTGAGATAATTTTAAGCAAATTTAAACTTTTAGGTTGCTTATTTTTATCTATTACCCTAGGCAACCTTCGTATTATTTTAGTTACTGCTTCGACTTTCCCTATTCTCCCAGAATTAATTTTTTCTATATTTTCCATTAGCAAGTGATAAAATGCTTCCACATCCGCGAACCTTGTTAATGGTATTAGTTTTCCATCCTCAACGACGGCATAGGTTCCCAATCCGCAATGGGGATGAACGGTGCCCTTAACTTTGGAGCAATTCTGCCATGCCTCTAAGAATTTTGTTACCGGCACGGTAAATGGCACGGGATAAAAATCTTCTTTTGTTATCTCTCCGTTGGTTTGTTCTTCAACCAAACGAACGAAGTCTGGCAAGGTTATTCTCATTTTGCTCAGCTCTTCTTTATCTATCCTACCAGAAAAAGAGACCGGCTGAACATTTACTCCCCTAACCACATCGATATTTTCGACAGCAAATCTTATTATATCCCCCACTTGGTCATCATTTATACCCTTACAAAGCGTTGGAACCAAAACTATGCTTTTTAACCCGACTTTTCTACAATTTTCAATCGCTTTAAGTTTAAATGGCAAAGCATTAAAACCTCTTGTAGCTATATATGTTTCTCTTTTTAAGCCATCAAATTGAAGATAAACTGTATTTAGCCCCGCATCTTTAAGCTTTTTTGCATATTCTCTGCTCTCTGCTATTTTTATACCGTTTGTTGCAATTTGAACCTGAGGGAATCCAAATTCTTTTGCGAGCTTTATTAACTCTGGTAAATCTTCCCTTACCGTTGGCTCTCCTCCAGAAAACTGAAGTGCATATGCTGGAGCAGGTTTCTCACTTCTGAGCACCTTCATCATACTTATTATCTCTTCCTTAGTAGGCTCATAAACATAGCCTTTAGCTTCTGCATTTGCAAAACATATTGGGCAATGCATATTACACCGATTTGTTATGTCTATGTTTGCGAGTACTGTGGTGGTTAGATGCTCATTGCAGAGCCCGCAATCATAGGGGCAACCTTTTTTTCTTTTGGTCATTGGATTTTCCAATCCGCTACCATCATTCTTAAATTTTAAAGCTTTCTTATACATTTCATAGTCAGACCAGTATATATCCCTAAAATATCCGTGTTCTGGACACGTCTTTTCTATGAAGACCTTTCCGTTCTCGGAAAAGATCTTCGCATCAATTACTCTAAGACATATTGGACATAGCGATCTCGTATTTTTAATGAATTCCGTATACTTCTGCCTCCTTCAAAAATTTTTTCATTATATATACACCCGGGGTCATAACCTTTTATATCACCAGAGTATGCATATGCTCTCGACCTGCACCCTCCACACACGTATTTATACCTGCATGTGCCACAATGCCCTTTTAGGTCGCTTCTATCTCTTAAGCTTTTTAGTATCTCTGAATTATTCCATATCTCAGAAAAACTTTTCTCTCTTAAATCTCCAACGATTATAGGCATAAAAACGCATGGCTTAACCTTCCCATCCGGGGTTATTCCACAATACATTCTACCAGCTCCACACCCTGAGATAAACTCCGCTATCCCAATCATTCTATTTTTTACATTCCCTCCATAAAAAGTAAAACTTATCTCTCCTTCCCCCCGTTTTAAAGCTTCTTGCAAAGCAATTCTTGCATATTGAGGAGCTGTTGAAAAAACTTGCAATCTTCCCTTGAGTTCTTTGGATTTTTTATACAAAAATCTTAAAAGTCTTTCTCTTTCTTCCGGAGTCAAATCCTCGTTGACTATTTTTTCTCCTCTACCCGTTGGTATAAAGTTAAAATGGATAAAACGGTCAACCCTTAATTTTAAGGCAAGTTCTATTAAATCTTCAACCTCATAGTAATTATGGGTGGTTATGGTAGTGGCTATTGCGGTCATCATTCCTTGCTCTTTTGCGTTTTTTATTCCTTCGACGGCTTTTTCAAATGCTCCTTCTATTCCTCTGAAGCTGTCATGAGTTTCAGGGGAAGCTCCATCTAAGCTAACTTCAACATATCTAATCCCGCTTTCTTTCATTTTTCTTGCAACTTCCTCTGTTATCATCGTACCATTGGTCGCTACAGCTACATAAAAACCTTTAGAGCTTGCATACCTCGCTATTTCAAAAAAGTTTTTTCTTACTAAAGGTTCTCCTCCAGAAAAAGCTATCGCCACAACGCCTATTTCATCAAGTTCATCTATGATTCTTTTAACTTCCTCATCCGAAAGCTCGTTTTTAAGTTTTTTTCCAGCATTTGAATAGCAATGTTTACATTTGAGATTACATGCATAAGTAATATCCCACACAACAAGAAAAGGAACGAGAAGATTCTGAGGCTTTGTAATACCATAATGAGCTATACCTTTAAGCACGCTACATAAACCTCTTCTATGTATTCTTTCTTGGAAAAAATTTTTCATTTTTTCTTCGGGTACGCCAAAAGCCCTCGCACCAGAATTGATTATTGCTTTTACAAGGGGGTAGTAAAGGGAACAAACAAATCCAAGCTTTATCTTAGGATTGGCATATTTTTCAAGTATTTTTTCCAATCTTTTTTTAGTAACAAGTCTTTTAATAAAAAATCTTGATAAAGGATTTCCCACGGTGGCCCTGAGCATTAAAGCTATAGAAGAAATATTCCTAGTCGTTGTCACCACCTCCAAAATTTACTTTTAAAATTGACATATTACAATATACATTTAGAGATACCAACACTAAACAAACATTCATTACAAGTTGGAGAATTTCCATAACAATCAACCTCATTGCTATTAACATACCAGCAATTCAAAGTTGAGTAAACGCATTCACCGCACCAAGGTATGTTATCAAAATTTTTTCTAATCTCTCTGAACCTCACATACTCTTCATTTTTCCAGACCTCTGCCAAGCTTTTCTCCCTCACATTACCATAGGAAACCTTCTCTATTCTCTTAGAATGAAAGTTTAAGTATTCCTCGTGCTCATAGGCATAGAGCATGCAAGGTGCCACTTCACCATTTGCCTTTACAAAGCTTATATCTTTCTCTATATACTCGCAACTTCTTTTTCTCGAGTTTGCAAATATCTCTGGTATATGGAGTGAAACTCCATATTCAAAGGCAAGCCTTTTAATTTCTTCAAACTGCTTCTCAAGTTTTAAAATATCTTTTAACCTTTCCCTATAATTTAATAGGGCTGGCAGGTTAATTGAACATCCTTGCTCTAATGCTTTTTCTCTTAGTCTTTTATACTCTTCCCACGCGTCTCCTATTTGTTTACCTTGATAAACTTCGGTCAAAGATTGAACAACTGCACGATGTATAAACTCCCATCCTCTGTCTAGGTAAGGTTTTGAAATTTCAAAGGCTTCTCTGCTCTGAGTTATGAAAAGACATCTTTCAAAAACCTCTTTGCTAAAGGGTATAGGATGGCTAAGATTTATCTCCTTAACTCCTAATTCGCATAGGCTTTCAACGGTCTTTGAAATATTTGATACATTATCTTTTGTGATTATTAGACTTGCATTCACGCTCAAATCATGTTTTATAGCTTGAGAAATCTTTTCAAGGTTGTTTCCATGTATTGAGATGCAAATAGAAGTTAGCATGGATGAAAGCTTTTTCATAAGCTTTGGAGTAAGCAAAGTAGCGTTTGTATTTGTTACCGTCTCTACTCTGTATCTCTTTGCAATTTTCAAAAATTGCAAGAAGTCTTCATGGAGTAAAGGTTCCCCCCATCCATAGAGAATAAGCTTGCTTGGCTCGGCCTCATTGACTATCCTCTCAAATAACCTTACTGGAAAATCCTGGGGTTTAATATTACAAGAGTTTCTTAGGCAATAGCTACAAGAGAGGTTGCATCTGTTTGTTAACTCAAGCTGAAGAATCAACTTTATCCCCTTACACTGACCTTTTTCCTAACGACCAATCCACATTATTATTAAAAAATTTAAAAATTTAAAATTTTTAAATTAGACCTATTGCAACACTAACTCCTATAATCCCTATTAGTATCCCAAAGATCGCTGTTAGAATCCATGCTTTCATCGTTTTTGTAGCCCTTGCCCCAAACCAAGAGAAAATTAACGTAACGATTCCTATTGCTGCAACATAGAACCATCTCATAAAACCATGAAGTGCTAAATTAGCAGCACCTATTCCGGCTACAAATATCATCTGTGTTGAGGAGGAACCTATAGCTATATGCATGGGATAACCTAAAGCATTATAAACGGGCATATAGTATATTCCCCCTCCAAAACCACATAATCCTGTTGCCACCCCTGCGAGAAACATAAGGGAAATCAACTTACCACCATACTCAAGTTTCTCTATTTCATCAACCGTAACTCTCGGAGGAACTTTTCCCTTGGTCTTAATAGCCTTGTAAGTCATATATATTCCAACACCGACACACGCAATTCCAAAAATTTTTTTAAGTGTAGCACTTGGGACAATAACCGCAAGTTGCGTACCAATAAGCACGCCTACTGTTGCTCCTATTGTTGCAACAATCATTCCTTTATTATAAACATGCCTCATTTTGTAATGTGATATCACCCCAGGTATTGTTGTTAGAGAAATAACCGCCATGTTAACAGCATAAGCACTTTTTATAGGCAAGCCAAGTAAAGCCATCATCATGGGAATTCTCAAAAAACAACCACCTATTCCAAGCCATGTTGCCAAAAAACCGGGGATCGCTCCAATTATGAAGACATAGAATAAATGTAAAGCATCCATTTTTTCTCACCCCTTTATTACAAACACGGGCTTTGAAGAATGCCTTATCACATTCTCAGCAACGGAACCAAGGAGTAAAGAAGCCCCCCTTCCTCTTCCATGAGTACCCATTACTATTAATGAAACATTTTCTTCTTCTGCAATTTTTACGATTTCCTTAGGAGGTACTCCTTCTTTTATCTCTGCTTTTACCTTTAGACCTGCAGATGAAAGCTCTTTTTGTATAACTTTAAGTTTATCTATCGCTTCTTCTAATATTTTATCTTTATATCGTTCTTCATAACCTGTTCCTCCTCCCGCCCATGCAATTCCTTTTAATAAAAATCTAATTTCGGCTTCATCAATAACGTGAAGTAAAAATACTTCCTTAGCTCCAGCTTCCCTAAGTTTTTTAACATATTCCAGGGCTTTCTTTGCACACTCAGAGAAATCTGTAGGATACAATATTTTCTCGAACATTATAGTTACCTCCTTTTTTTTATATTCGAAAATTATAATATAACGATACAAAAAAAATTTATAACATATAAACAAAAAAATTAGGAAGTGTAAAAAAATGGATGGAATAAGAAATCTTGAGGCTGAATTATTCAAAGCTTTAGCTCACCCCACAAGAATAAAGATACTTGAGTTGCTCAGGGATGGAGAAAAATGTGTATGCGAAATAGTTCCTTTACTCTGCGTTGGCCAACCAACTGCTTCTCAGCACCTCGCTATATTAAAAAATAGCAATCTTGCAAAATCAGAGAAAAGAGGGTTAAGCGTATTTTATAGCGTGACGAACAAAAAAATCTTTGATATTCTTGACTTGGCAAGAGAAATTATTGTCGAAGACTTCAAAGAAAAGAAAAAAATGCTCAACCTTTGACCTTTCTAATTACAGGTTTTCCTTCTCCCTCCATAACAACTGCTCCAAATCCCTCTTTCTCTATGGTTTCATAATCATGTCCAGCATCCTTTGAATAGAATGCAAGAAAAGAGAGAATCTCGTTGCCTGTGTTCACAACTCTATGGGCATGCTCAGGTGGAACATAAGCTATTATGCCCTTCTCTAGCTTTATATGCTTTATTTCTCCTTCCCTTGTTCTCATCAGCAGAATACCTTCTCCACCTATGCAGTAGTAAATCTCACCTTCCTCTTTCTCATGGTAGTGACCTTTTGTCATGAAATATTCCCTTCCCACTTTTCCTGGATAAAGTAGAGTTAAAGCACAGTTTATGTCAAAGTTCTCCATTTCATATACTTCATATATTGTCGTATCTTGGTCAAGCTCTTCTGCTTTCTCTTCGTCCATAAATAGATTTTTAATATCTTTTAGCTTTCTCTCGATTTTCTTATCAAAAGGAGCGAGAATCCTGTCGAGCTTGCAAAACTTCGATTCCATGATTATATATCTGAGTGGCTTATATTTTTTTCTATTCTCTTTGAGCTTATATTGCAGAAGTAACAAAGGTACTTATTCCCTCGCTGACTAAAATTTGAAAGCCTTTAAAATATCTCGCTCTCCTCCTCCGTGGTTAAAAAATATATATAATCGCTTTCTGAGATTTTTTCCTTTGTAAGAAGCATTTTTTCGATTTCTTCTCTGAACTTTCTTGCCTTTTGCTCGAGTTTATTTATTTTCTCTGGAATTTTATTCTCTCTGAGGAGATTTTTTACCTCTTTGTAAATTTCTTTATTTCCATAAAGAAATTTACCTTCCGTTAAAATCTTACACGCGACCTTGTCTTCGAAGCTCTCGAATTTCACCTGTTTCCTTACCTTTGATATGTTTTTTACGATATAGTCTACTTCTTCCCTATAGGTTTTAAGAAAGAGGTATTTTTTGTCGTGTATCGCTTTATCTAAGGGTTTAAAATCATAGTCATCTTCTACAATAACAATAATGTCCAAGTCTGAGCCCCTAACGAGTTCTCCCGTACTTCTCTCAGGTCTCGGCTCTGAATGTGCCATATCAAACACAACATCCCCGCCTATTATATAGCAAGCTTCATCTGTAAAGCTTTCAACGAATTTCTTTGCAAGAAGAAGTTTCCTCTGACTTATATTTACTATTTCCTTTTTTAATTCCTCTGACCTTTCTTCAACTTTCTCCTTATCCACTCCTACTATGGTGTAGGTCAAAAATTCACGCTGAATTGAAGGTGAAAGCCTTACATAACCAGGAATCTTCCTATCAAGTCTTAAATAATGCTTAGCAATGCTTTTAAGCTCAATCTCCAAGCTCTTGCATGCTCGCCATAAGTCAAAGGTCTCAATTCCTGTTATTTCCTGAAGCTCCTTGCCGGTTAAAGCCCTTGATTTTTCTAAACTCTTTAATAATGCCAACATTATAATTTTAAATGATTGTAATGTACTCAAACATTCTGAAAAAAATAAAGCCAAGTAGAGAAGAAGAGGAGGAACTTAAAAGAATATCAGGCGAAATAATAAAAGAAATAAGGGAAATTGCAAAAAACATTGATAGTAGAATAAAAGTAGAGCTTCTTGGCTCATGCTCAAGAAATACTTGGCTAAGATATGAGAAAGACATTGATATTTTCTTAATATTTCCTCAAGAATATCCAAAGGATAAGCTTGAGAAGATAGTTGAAAGAATCGGAGCAAAAGTCTTGAAAAACCTTCAGAAAAAATATGCCGAGCATCCTTATGTCAAAGGAGAGTATAAGGGCTATGAAGTTGAGATTGTTCCGTGCTACGCTTGCACAAGCGCTGAAAATATTATCTCAGCGGTAGATAGAACTCCTTTCCACAACGAATTTGTGAAAAAAAACATCTCCGGCAAAGAAGATGAGGTAAGACTTTTAAAGCAGTTTCTAAAGGGGATTTCTTGCTATGGCGCCGAAGCAAAGGTTGAAGGATTCTCAGGTTACCTTTGCGAGCTTCTGGTAATAAAATATGGGAGCTTTGAAAATGTTTTGAAAAATGCGAGCAAATGGAAATTTGGAGAGGTAATTCAACTCGACGAAAAAAAGCTGAGAAAAAAATTTTCCTCTGCTCTAATTTTTATCGACCCCGTAGATAAAAATCGTAATGTAGCGAGTGCCTTATCAGAAGAGAAGCTCGCTTTGTTCATCTATGCGAGCAAGCAGTTTTTAAAGCAGAGAAAGGAGACCTTCTTCTTTCCGAAGGAAAGAAAGATAAGCAAAGAAGAAGTTCTGATAAAATTTAAGGAGAGAAGAACAGAGCTTATTGCAATAATATTCAGCAAACCCGATGTGGTTGACGACGTTCTATATCCTCAGTTGAAAAAATTTATCAAAAACATTAAGAAAGTTTTAAAAGAAAATGAATTTTTTGTGGAAGGTATTTTCTTTTCCGTAGAAAAAGAAAAAGTCGCTGTTTTTATAGAGCTGAGAAGCATTGAAATACCTCGAGCTAAGTTACACTTTGGTCCCTTTGTTAATTCCTCGCACGAGAGCAATTTTCTCAATAAATATAAAAATAGTGCCATAAAGCTTACAGAACCATTTATTCTCGGCAAAAGATGGGCAATTGTGCTAAAAAGGAAGCATAACAATGCTATTTCATTCTTAAAAGAGTTTTTAAAAGGCGAAGAAGGAATACCAAAGCATATAAAAAGGGAGTTAAGAAAGGGCTTTAAAATTAAGTGTAATGAAGCTGCATTTGTTAAGGAGTTTCTCCTAGATATAACCAACTACTTTGACCCTAAATTTCCGTGGGAGTTTTAGAAGTCCTAAAAGGATGCCAGATCCAACAACGCCTTCTTTGGATCCTTGGCTTTGACAACTCCAGAAGCCAAAAGCACGCCTTCCGCCCCAAGCTCTATCGCTGCCCTTACGTCATCACCGGTAGAAATACCTGCACCACAGAGCACTACTATGTTATTATCTATTTTCTTAACTGCCTTTACCGAGTTAGAAACTATCTCTGGATCTGCCTTTGAAACAGGTATTCCTGAGCCTATTAGCTCAGGAGGCTCAACTGCTATCGCATAAGGAGAAAGCTCTGCTATTGCTTTGGTAACGCTCAAGTTATTTGTACATGCTACTACGAGAAGGTCTAACTCGTTGCTCCGCTGTATTATTTTATCTATTTCTATTATTTTCATTGGGTGCTCGCTATGGTTTAACAAAGTCCCTACTGCTCCGGCGCTTTTTATTGCCTCCAAGCTTACAAAACCCGTGTAGCTACCAGGCGAAATCGCATCAACATGCTGAGAAAAGCAGGGTATTTCTACCTGCTTTGCTATCCATGCTAAGTCAACTTGTTGAGGAGCGATCGCAATTTCAACGCCCGTATCCTTGCTTACTTCTTTGCATGCCTTTGCAAGAGCCAACCCTTTTTCTCCAATGGATTCTGCATAAGCCTTTACATTTAAAATAATAATAGGAAGTTTAAGCAAGCTATTCCACCTTCTCAAATCTATCCTTTAGCTTATCAAGAACCTTTGGCAGGGTTGTGTATTCCATGTCTTCCGATGGCAAGCGATGAGGCTCAAATGCTCCGTGTCTTCTCATGTAATCTGCTATCTCTTGAGCTTTTCTTCTTGCTCTATCAAATGCTACATCTTTAAACAAATCAACCGGACCAAGCAACCTTCCATTGTTTATTTGAAAACCTGCTGCTACGCATCTTGGGGGTCCGTCGAATCTTGTGCATACCGCATTTTCAAAGCCAACTGGCATTATTGGTCCGTTATGCGAGCCACGCATCCATCCACTCACGAGGTGTGGAAAGGCAAAGGGTTCGAGCACCTCGCCAAGAGCTGGTAATCCCGACTGAGCTCTTACAAGAGCTACTGGGTCGTCTTTACCAACGTAAGTTTGAGCTACTTGATAGAGTTTTTCTGTACTTATCACAGCAACCGCTTCATCTTCTGGCAGAGGAGAACCTTCCTTTGGATATACCCTTTTTATAACGTATTTTGATTTTGCTCCTATTAAGGCTATGATATCGTATAGCTCCTCTGGAGCTTTCATTATTACACTCTTATGCTCATATATATCCCATATTTCAAATTTAAACCCTTGATGCATACTTGGGTCTATTACTAAGCCGGCGGTATTGAAGGGATCTGCAAATATTCTAAAGATTGGCAGATTAAAGGCTCCTGGTTCAGTTTTATCCATCATAAAAGCTACTAAGGGCTCGGACTTTCTTTCCGTGAATTCAAACTCCGCTACTCCTGGACCCATGCCTTTAACGTTTCCCGAAAAAGCATCGCTCAGCAGGTCTTGACCGGCGCCATAGAGCTTTAGCTCTTTTGCTTTTTCAGTAGCTGCTTTGAAAGTATCCCATGCCAAACCATGAATTTCCTCGCTATCTACGCCTTTTCTATGACTCATTAGCAGTTGAAGGTCATCTCCGCATGCCATAACTCTAAAATCTATTAAAATATTTTTTTCTTTGGCTTCTTTAAGCTTCTTCTCTGCTTCTTTTATTAAATCTGGATGTATTCCTGAATGTCCTGGAAATCCTCCAACGTCTGCTTTTATTAAACTTATTGTTATCTTTTCTTCTTCTGCCATTTTTTTCATTCCCCCATTATTTGTATGATTATTCTCCTATTTCTATCTTTTGTGTCGAAATTTATTAAAACTATCTGCTGCCATGTTCCAGTAACAAGCTTTCCATTTAAAAAAGGCACTACCAAGCTCGGACCAACAATGCTTGCTCTCACATGGCTTCTGCCATTGTCGTCGCCCCAAGTTTTGTGATGCTCATAGTCTATGCCTGAGGGAGCTATTCTCTCCATCGCCTGTGGAAAATCCTTCTTTAGTCCTGGCTCATATTCTATTGTGGTTATAGCCCCAGTAGAGCCTACGACAAAAACGCATGCCATGCCATTTTTCATCTTAGATTCGTCTATTGCACGCTCTACATCCTTAGTAATATCCTTCATATCTCCATCTGCCTTGCAAAATACTTCTATTTCCTTAGTATAAATCATAGAAATAAAATTGTTTGCAATTTATTAAAATTTTTCTGTAAAATACAAAGCTGCAACTCCAAGCACGCCAGCAAGCTCTCCGAGTTCCGACTTCTTTATTTTTGTTCTCGTCGCCTTTAAAACCCTTTTTTCATATTCTTGTAGCATTGCATCTTTGAAAAGCTTGTAGGCTTTTGTTATCCCTCCAGCAAGAACTATTAGCTCTGGATCAAAAATGTTGGAGATGTTGCTCAAACCAATGCCGAGGTTTCTTCCAAGCTCATTGAATATTTCTCTGGCTTTCTCATTGTTTTTAGCAAGTTTAGTAAGTTCCTCTGGAGACAACTTTTTTCCAAACTCTTCTATTGCTCTTCTTTCTATAAAATGAGAAGAAGCAAGGGTTTCGAAACATCCAACGTTTCCGCATTTGCATCTCTCACCTTTATAATCTATTACCATATGTCCAAGCTCAGACGCTACCCCTCTACCCTTATAAATCTCTCCATTTATTATAACTCCGCTTCCTATTCCCTGTCTCTTATACACATCTCCGAGCCCACGAGACTAGGCATGATCTCGTATGCCGTCTTCTGCTTGAAA
>CBFDVL010000016.1:0-17749 GCA_965613365.1 uncultured archaeon
CAAGCAGAAGACGGCATACGAGATCATGCCTAGTCTCGTGGGCTCGGAGATGTGTATAAGAGACAGGTAGATTACAGAGGAAATACAAAAGTAGCTATAGTAGGCAGAGTCAAGATAGAAAAAAGACCTCTAATTCTTATTATTGCAAAAAGCAACAATAAAACATACAAAACATTACTTCAGAATGCAGAGACGATAATGCTTGTAAAAAAAGATGGTAAACCAATATCTATTTCAAAACTAAAGAAAGGAGACAAAATACTCATTTACAAAAAAGAAAAGGCAAGGCACTTTGGAATAGAGATAGAAGAGAGCATAATAGAAAAATGAGAACCAAAATTTGTGCTTCTATACTTGAAAAAAGTGAAAAAGAATTTTTAAAAAAGGTAAACATGATAAAGGAATGTGATTTAATTGAGATAAGAATAGATTTAATTAAAGAACCTGCTCAGTTACTTAAAAAGATATTATATTCTTCTCCCTTTCCAATAATATTGACAAATAGAATAAAAAGAGAAGGCGGCGTTTTTGAAGGAAGTGAAAAAGAACGAACAAATATTTTAAAAGAAGGCATGGTATTTTGTGATTTTGTAGATATTGAACTTAATTCAAGGTTCAGAGATGAGATAATACAAAAAGCAGAGGAATTAGGAATAAAAAAAATTATTTCTTTCCATGATATTGAAAAAACTCCAGATAAACCTGAAATGGAGAATATAATTAGAAAAGAAATAAATTGCAAAGCAGACATAGCTAAGTTAATAGTTAATGCTAAATCTCATAGAAATTTAATAGATTTGTTAGAAGTTACAAGAAAAGCTTCCTCTTTTTGTAAGGTTGCAACCGCTTCCATTGGCGAATACGGAAAATTTTCAAGAATAGCTACTTCCTTCTTTGGTTCTTGTTTAGTATATGGATATTTTGATAAACCAACTGCAAATGGGCAGCTAAGCATTTATGAGCTTGTTGAACTGAGAGATATGGGGTTGCTAAAATGAAATACTTTTGCGTAATAGGCGAGCCAATAGAACATTCCCTCTCTCCAGTCATGCATAATGCAGTTTTTAAAAAACATAAATTAGAATGTAAATATCTTGCCTTTAGAGTAAAAAAAGAAGAACTTGAAAATGCTGTAAGAGGTCTAAAAGCTTTAGGATTTAAGGGATTTAACGTTACTATACCACACAAAGAGAAAATTATTGAATATATTGATGAACTAAGTAAAGAAGCAAGATTGATAAAGGCTGTTAATACAGTTAAAATTGATAAAAAACTAATTGGTTATAACACAGACGGAATAGGTGCCGTTAAGTCTCTTAAGTCTCTTGGAGAAGTTAAAGATAAAAAAATTATTATTCTGGGAGCGGGGGGAGCTGCAAGAGCAATAGCATTTTCTCTCGCCTTGGAAAAGACAAGAGAAATAATAATTGCCAATAGAACATTAGAAAAAGCTAAAAAACTCGCAAAAGAAGTTGAAGAAAAGACGGGAGTAAAAACTCATGCATGTAGCATAGATAAAAAAGTCTTAAAAGAAAAAATAAAAGAAAGCGAGATACTAATCAACTGCACTTCAGTTGGAATGTATCCCGATATAAACTCTACGTTAGTGGAAAAAAACATGCTTAAAAGTGATTTGGTTGTTATGGATATAGTTTATAATCCGTTGGAAACAAGATTATTGAAGGAAGCAAAAAAAGCTGGAGCTAAAATTATTAACGGAGTAGAGATGTTGGTTTATCAGGGCGCAGAAGCTTTAAAAATCTGGGGAGTTGAGCCAGATATAGAACTTATGAGGCAAGCGGTATTAAAAGAGCTGAAACAATGAGGGTAGCGGTAATAGGTGGTGGAGGAGCACTTGGCAAGCTAATAGCCAAGATTTTTGCAGAGGAATTTGAGGTTGTAATTTCTGATATAGACGAAGAGAAAGGTAAAAAAATAGCAAAGGAGCTAAATGTGGAGTTTTCTCCGAACAATATAGAAGCTACGAGAGAAAGCGATATTGTTATAATCTCAGTACCCATTGAAAACACATGCGAAACAATAAAAGAAGTAGCACCGCATGTTAAACCCAGAGCCCTTTTAACGGACGTAACGTCTGTTAAAATTGAGCCTTGTAGAGCGATGCTTAGATTTGCAAATCGCGAAGCAGAGATAATAGGCATGCATCCAATGTTTGGTCCAAGAATATCCTCGCTTGAAGGTCAGTTGATTCTTCTTTGCCCCATAAGGACAGAGAAATGGCTCAATTTTTTAATAAAATTCTTTGAAGATAGAAAAGCTAAGGTACACATAACCACACCCGAGGAACATGATAGGATAATGAGCGTAGTGCAAGGGCTTACGCATTTTGCCTATCTAAATGTTGCCTCAACAATAAGAGAGCTTGGTATAGATGTAAAAGAGTCAAGAAAATTTTCTTCTCCGATTTATGAGTTAATGCTGGACATGATTTGCAGAATTATTGGACAAAACCCAAAGCTATATGCAAATATACAAATTCATAACCCTTTTGTTGCAAAAGTTCATGATATATTCATAAAAAATTCAAAAGAGCTCGCAAACTGCATTAAAAACAAAAATGAAGGAAAATTCGTAGATACGATGATAAAAAATGCCAAACATCTTGGACATTTTAATGTTGCCATGGGGAGAAGCGATAAAGCTATAATGGCTTTGACTCGAGAACTCAGAAAACTTAAAAATGCCATCGGTAAAGAGGTTGCACTTAAGCATATATATACAAACAAAATCCATGTTGGCAGAGTAATCGAGGTTACTCCAGATGAAGTGATTTTAGAAAAGAAAAACCGAAAAGTAAAACTTAAGATTTACAATATTGAAGTTTTAAGCAAAGATTTTTTAAGAAAATGGAAAGAAAAAAATCTTCCAAAAATAAAAAGAGATTTCTCTGTTCTTCTTCCGATTAATGCGGAAGAAAAAGTGATAAAAGAATTAATTTCCAGTGAAGAGATAGTTTCATGCGAGATTATCGATATATACAAAGGAAAAACTATCCCTAATGGATACAAAAGCGTTACCTTTAGAATATATTTTTTTGGAGATGTGGATATAAAAAAGGCTGAAGAAAAAGTCTTAAATTTATTTAAATCACTTGGATACGGGATTCGTTAATTTAAGACTCATGTCCAACCATTTTGAGTTCGTGGTTAAATAGCCCAAAGAGATTACATCGGGTTTAAGCTTTGCATACTCTTCTATATTTTCGAGTGTTATTCCACCCGAAATTTCTACAATAACCTTTTCCCTTAGGTTTCTCTTTTTCAGCTCATCCAAAACTTCTCTAACTTTATCAGGACTTAAATTATCAAGCATTACTATATCCACGCCTAACTCACAAGCTTTTATTGCATCTTCAACATCAGAAACCTCTATTTCTATCTTTTTTGTAAAACTTGCCTTTTTTGCCCTTATAATGGCTTCTTCCAGCCCAACTATTGCTATGTGGTTATCTTTTATCAAAATACAATCGCTTAGGTTATATCTATGCGGGTCTCCTCCACCAATTTCTATAGCTTTTTTCTCAAAATATCTAAAGCCGGGCGTGGTCTTTCTCGTTCCAGCGATTTTTACACCTCTTGCTTTCTTGACAAGCTTTCTTGTCAAAGTAGCTATTCCACTCATCCTCATCAAGATGTTTAGTAGAGTTCGTTCTATTTTTAAAATACTTCTTGCATCTCCAGAAATCTTCATAATAACATCGTCTTTATTAATTTCGTCACCATCATCAAAATAACTCTTATATTTAAGATTAAAATAGCTTAATATTCTCTTAACTTCTTCTATTCCTGCTAAGATTCCCTTCTCCTTAGCTATTATCTCGGCTTCAATATTAATTCCCTTTGGAATTATGGCTTCAGTAGTAATATCTCCAAAACCTATGTCTTCTTTTAAAAATTCGTTCATGCCCATACATTTAAATTATAACTTAGTTATAATTTAAAAAAATGAAGGTTGCTCTTATTGGGTGCGGAGCAATAGGTGAAGTTATCGCAAAGGCTATTGCAAATAAAAAAGTCAAGGCTAAGCTGGAATATCTTTTAGATTCTAATAGAGAAAAGGCAGAGAAATTATCTAAGCTTTTTGAAGAAAAGCCAAAAATAGCTAATAGCATAGAAGATATTCTTAGCTCGGAGGTTGAGCTTGTAATAGAGGCCGCTTCAATAAAAGCAGCTAGGCAATTTTTACCCAAGATACTTGAGGCAAAGAAAAATGCTATGGTAATGAGCGTTGGAGTATTTGCAGACGAAGATTTTTATGAAAGAATGCTAACCCTTGCAGAAGAAAAAAATGTTAAGATTTTTCTTCCTTCAGGAGCTATTGGAGCAATCGATGCACTATCTTCAGCAAGCATGGCAGAGCTTTATGAGGTTACTCTTACCACGATAAAAAATCCCAAAAGCTTTGGGCTGGAGCTAAAAGAAAGAAAAACTTTGTTTAGGGGTAATGCCATAGAAGCGATAGAGAAATTCCCCCAGAATATCAATGTAGCAGTTACCCTTGCCTTGGCAGGCATGGGGATCAAAAAGACTAAGGTAGAAATAATCGCTGACCCAAAAGTTAGGAAAAACGTGCATAGAATTAAAGTTCGTGGAAGCTTTGGAGAATTTAATTTTGAAGTCAAAAATGAGGTTTCGCCCAAGAATCCAAAGACGAGTTACTTAGCCGCGTTATCTGCCATAGCTACGTTAAAGAGAATAGTCTCGCCAATAAAAATAGGATAGTGAAAGCATGAAAGATGTTGTAATTCTTGCACATAATTATGTAGTTCCAGAGCTTCAGGATATAGCAGATTTTGTAAGCGACTCTCTCGTGCTTTGCAGAAGAGTTCAGGAGATTGAGAAGAAGTATATTCTCTTCTGCGGAGTAGATTTTATGGCAGAAACCGCGAGCATTCTCAATCCAGATAAAATAGTTTTAGTTCCAGATAGGGAAGCTCGCTGCCCCATGGCGGCAATGCTTCCCGCTGAGAAGCTCAAGCTTGCGAAAAAGAAATATCCGGATGCTGCGGTTGTTCTCTATGTAAATACCCTAGCTGAAGCCAAGGCATTGGCTGACATAACATGTACCTCTTCTAATGCGGTAGAGGTTGTTAAGTCCTTAGATGAGGAGAGAATTCTTTTTGGACCAGACAAAAATTTAGCAAGCTATGTAGCGAGAAACGTGCCAGAAAAGGAGATAATCCCTATACCAAGCGATGGGCATTGTTATGTTCATGAAATGTTCGGTAGGTTACACATATTAAAAGCAAAGCAAAGCTTTCCCTACGCCGAAATATTGATTCATCCAGAATGCAGACCGGAAGTGCAAGAGTTAGCGCACTTTATATGCAGTACGGAACAAATGGTTAAGAGAGCAAGAAAATCAAAGAAAAGAGAATTTATAATAGCTACAGAAGTAGGTTTAATATATCGTTTGAGAAGGGAGATGCCAAACAAGGAATTTATTCCAGCTTTATCCAGTGCAATTTGCGAACCAATGAAGATGAATACCTTAGAAAAAGTTGAAAGAGCACTAAAAAATAAAGATAATATCGTAAAAGTTGAGAAAAAAATAGCAGAAAAAGCAAGAAGGGCTATTGAGAAGATGCTTGAGCTTTAACTTTTAGGATAACTTCCTAAGATTTTTATGAATGTCGTTTCCTTCTTCATGTCTTCTAAGACCTTTTTAATTTCGTTTTCTTTTCTATGTCCTTCGAAATCCACATAAAAAATATAGTCGCCAAGGCTTTTCTTTGAAGGTCGCGACTCTATTTTTGTTAAGTTTATCTTTTCTCTCGCGAAAATTCCGAGAACTCTCCATAGAGCTCCGGGCTTGTCTCTTAATCCAAATATAATGGAAGTTTTATCCTTGCCAGAAAACTCAGCATCTTTCTTTGCTATAGCTATGAACCTTGTCTGAGATGCCCTATCTTGAACTTCTTTTTTTAAAATTTCGAGATTATATACCTCTGCCGCTACTTCTGGAGCTATCGCTGCGACGTTTTTAAGATTTTTCTCCATTATCTCCTTAGCGGCTTCTGAGGTGCTTGCACAACTTTTAGTTTTAACTCCAAGTTTCTTAATAAACTTTCTGCACTGAGCTAAGGCATGGGGATGGGACATAACTAAATTAATATCTTCAATCTTAACTCCTGGCAAAGCAAGAAAACAATGCTCTATATTCAGAATAACCTCTTTGCATATCTTAACATCTCTCTCGAGAAGTAAATCTAAAGCCAAGTTCACGCTACCCTCTAAGGAGTTCTCAACGGGGATTGCCCCATAGCTTACCTCCTTGCCTTCCACCATGAAAAAAATCTCTTCCAAATCTTCGGAAAATATGATCTCGGCATTCTCAAACATTCTCTTAGCTGCTATTTCACTAAAGCTTCCTTCAGGTCCTAAGGTAGCGAGCTTTAATCCCATCTCCTTCTAAACTTTGCTCATGAACTTATAAATTAATTTTTATACCTTAAAAGCTAAAAGGCTACTATGGAAAAAGCATATTTGGATGTTTGCATAGCCCAATGCCCAGAATGCAAAACCTACTATGCAGAGGCAAGTTGGTATGCCATTGAGCTCGAGTGCGATTTACAATGCAACAAATGTGGAAAGAGCTCTAGTCCCAAGAAGTTTTCCACAGACAGAGTTATGGTGGAATTCGAGGTAAGCGAGGAAGGGAAGGTTAAGAAAGTGAGAGTTGCATAAAACTGAATTCTAAATTCCCCCAGGCTGTTTAGGAGCAGTTTCCCAAAATTTAAGTCCTTCTTCACCCGTTGCACAAACCCATCCATGCTCTGTTGGTCCTGTAGCCAAAAAGACATAAATTTTATGATATTCAGCGATAGCCCCTATTGTATGGTCAGGATAGAGTAAATTATATCTATGACCTCTACTGTGCATCCAACCATCAATAGCTTCTTTCTCATCGTAGTAACCTTTAGCACAATTTTCTGCAATTGAGGTATATATACCAAATACCAAATTCTCCCCTAAAGCGGGAGACCTTTTTATAACTTTTTTCCTTCACAATAATCGCAAGTTTTGTCTTTCATTCTCCTAAAAAAATAAGCAAGAAAATTATATTTATTAAGTTAAGGTTTTGAAATCAAGAAAGTAACAATCCCATAAACTCCACCGATTCTCTAATGCCAAAAGAACCTTGTTTAGCCTCAGCTTCAGAAAAGCTTTTAACACTATCGCCTTTTTTCTCAGGATGATATATGGCAAAGGGTACTGGCTCGGGAGTATGAGTCCTCGCTTTTATTGGAGTAGCATGATCTGGTAACACAGCTATGCTTGCTTCTACTCCTGAGTCAAGGATTTTTCCAAGTATTTTTTGGTCTATGTTTTCTATGGCTTTGATTTTCATCTCTATGTTACCTTCATGTCCAGCTTCGTCGGGGGCTTCAACATGAATATAAACGAAGTCTAAGGTCTCAAGAGCTTTTATCGCTTCATTGGCTTTCCCTTCATAGTTGGTATCATAGTAACCAGTCGCTCCTTCAACTTCAATTATCCTCATATTTGCATAATACGCTATACCCTTTATCAAATCCACCGCTGAGATTACTCCTCCTCTCAACTTATATCTCTCCTCAAAACTCTCAAGGTCTGGTTTTTTCCCTTGACCCCAGAGCCATATCATGTTGGCTTTTCTGTCTTTGAGAATATTCCTCGAAGACAACATCAAGTTGTTAAGCTTCCTTGCTATCTCGCAGTCTGGAGAGATTAAATATTTTTCTATCTCTTCGCCTACAATATCGTGGGGCGGGGTAGTTTTTAATTTAATTGCCTCAGGCGATTGGATAACAAAAAGATTACGATAGCTAACTCCAGCATAGAACTTGCCCAAGTTCAATTTCTCATTTAGTAGTTTTATAATCTCCTTGGCTTCTTCACTTGAAATATGCCCTGCTGAGTAATCATGGATTTTCCCATTTTTTATAGTAATCAAATTACATCTAAAAGCGACTTCATTCTCTTGAAGCTCTATTCCCATAGCTCCAGCTTCCAATGCTCCTCTGCCAGTATAATATTTTCTTGGGTCATAACCCAAGATACCTAGGTTTGCAACATCAGAACCATAGGGTAAACCTTCAAAGAGGGTTTTAAGTAAGCCTACCCTTCCCCTTCTTGCTATGTAATCCATATTGGGAGTAGAAGCCACCTCTAAGGGAGTTTTTCCCCCAAACTCTGGTAAAGAATAATCTGCTGCGCCATCGCAAATTAAAACTATAAACTTCATCTGCAATTTCTCCAGATGTTTATTATATCGCTCAGTATAGCACTATTCGTCTCTATTGCTCCCGCCCCTTTGCCGATTATGGTTATTTTGCCAGCGATGTCGCATTCTAACATGGCAACATTAAGCACACCATCAACATTTAAAGGATGGTTTTCTGGCACAAGTCTTGGGGCTACTTCAATCTTGGAATTTCTAACTTCGCCGATAAGCTTTATAACTTGATTATCTTTCTTCGCAAGTCTAATAGCTTCGGGGGTTATTTTTCTTATGCCCTCAACCTTAACATCCTTATATGTAACGTCTATTCCAAGTAAAGCGTTTGCAAGAATAACGAGTTTACTCGCCGTATCTATACCTTCTATATCATAGGTTGGGTCTGTTTCTGCTATTCCCATTTCCTGAGCTTCTTTCAGAACTATATCCAAAGGTATTTCTTCTTTGGTCATTCTCGTTAGAATATAATTTGTTGTTCCATTTAAGATTCCTTGGATGGCGAGAATTTTATCTCCTGGCAAGGTTTCTCTTGCGAGATTTATTATAGGCATAGCTCCTCCTACGCTTGCTTCGAATCTAAACTCAACGTTATTCTTTTCTGCAGTTTCTTTGAGTTTTTTGAATTTTAGTGCAAGAGGACCTTTGTTAGAGGTAACAACATGCTTGCCATTTTCCATGGCTTTAAGCATGTGACTTAGCCCTGGCTCACCCGTTTTTATATTAGAAGGCGTAGCTTCTACCACTACATCTGCATCTAAACTCTCTATGGCTTCTATCGCTTTTATCTCCTTTGCATTTGGATAATGAATTATAGCTCTTTTCTCTTCCATAACTTTTAAAGCTTTTTTTAGGTCTATGCCCTTTTCGTCTATTGCCGTGCCACTTATATCGCTGATTGATACTACCTTAATCTTTAACCCGTACTTCTCTGTCAGCATGTTTTGTTTCCGTAGTAAAACTTTAGCAAAACCCTGACCTATGACTCCAAAGCCAACAAGCTGGACTTTAAGCTCTTCCATTTCAAGCCTCCAGAGACTTTATCACAAGTAGATTCTTTTCCTCTGCTATTTTTTCTATAACTTCAAAAACCTTCTTTTTCATAATATCCTCTGAGATTTCAATGTTCATTTTTGCAGAAGATTCTTTTTCTGGATGCGGCATCTCTAAATCAAGGTCAACAACTTTTGCTCCCAACTCATTTATTCTATCCAAAGTATCCTTCAAATCTGTATCAACGACATGACCGATGAGCATTATTGATATTATCTCTTTCTTCTTTTCTTCTCCAACTTTTGAGATCAGCACATCCCTCTCTTCAAGCTCCTTTAAAATTTTCTCAAGTCTTCCATGATTATCTATATCAAAAACCACATGTACTGGAACTCTCTCACCTTTTATCTCTTCCCTAATGTGTACAACGCTTACTATATTTCCTCCAAGTCTCGAGATTGGCTCAAGCGCATTTACAAGCTGACCCGGCTTGTCTTTGAGTTCTAATTCCAAGCTTATTCTCATATCCATATATCTACCACCTTATCTCAAAATCGTTGAATTCTCCTCTATATTCTTCCCATTTTACTTCAACTTTTTCTACTTCTGAATATGGGGAACCTTCATGGCACCAGCTTATCATTTCTTCTACCTTTTCTTTCTCGCCTTCGAAAATTGCCTCTACTCTACCATCTCTTAGGTTTCTCACCCATCCTTTTATTCCCAAGCTTTGAGCCTTTTTCCTTGTATATTCTCTGAAGAAAACTCCCTGAACCTTTCCAGAGATGTAAACATGAGCTCTAACGGGCATTTTTATTCACCTAAGCTAAAGAAGGATTAACATTTTTAATATAATAAAAAAAATATTCCTCATAAAACCTTTTCGATAATTAAGAAAAAAATTATTAAATTATATTTTCGTCCACGATTTCACACCACTACAATTATTATTGGGTTTAAATAAATTTAGCCAAGTTAAATTACTCTTTGCATATCATGAAAACTTTGTCTGAGATAAATGAGAAGATTAAGGAAGGTAATGTTTATGTAGTTACCGCCGAAGAAATGACTTCTCTTGTTAAGGAGCTTGGTGTGAAAGAAGCTTCTAAGCAAGTGGACGTTGTCACAACCGGAACCTTTGGAACGATGTGTTCTTCTGGCGTTTTTTTGAATTTTGGTCATTCTGACCCGCCTATAAAAATGGAAAAGGTTTGGTTAAACGATGTTGAAGCTTATACTGGTATCGCCGCGGTTGATGCTTACTTAGGTGCAACTCAGCTTTCTACCAAAAGCTCGGAATATGGAGGTGCGCATGTAATTGAAGACCTCGTTTCGGGAAAAACTGTATCGTTAAGAGCGATCTCGCAAGGAACAGATTGCTATCCAAGGAAAGAGATAGAGACAGAGATAAGCTTAGAAGACCTTAACCAAGCAATTCTTCTCAACCCAAGAAATGCTTATCAAAAATATAACGCAGCCACAAACTCCTCGGACGAAGTATTATACACTTACATGGGCATGCTTTTACCAAACTTCGGAAATGTTACATTCTCTGGTGTTGGTTGCCTTTCTCCACTTTCAAACGATCCCGAATACAGAACCATTGGGTTAGGAACTAGAATATTCTTAGGAGGGGCTACTGGCTATGTTATTGGAGAAGGAACTCAGCATTCTCCAGAGAATGGCTATGCTACGCTTATGGTAAAAGGTAATCTAAAAGAAATGAGTCCAAAATATTTAAAAGCTGCTTGTATTCAAGGCTATGGAGTTTCACTTTATGTGGGGATAGGAATCCCGATACCAATATTAGACGAAAACTTAGCAAAAGCAACTTCTATAAGCGACGAAGACATAGTTACCAAAATAATAGATTTTGGAGTTCCTCGCAGAGATAAGCCCGTGATAAAGGAAGTGAGCTATGCAGAGCTTAAATCTGGAGCTGTAGAGATAAACGGACGGGAAGTAAAGGTTTCCTCGCTATCAAGTCTTTTAAAGGCAAGGGAAATATCAGAGAAGCTTAAGGAGCTAATAAAAAAAGGAGAGTTCCTACTTTCTTTGCCAATTGAAAGCCTGCCAAGAAAGGGTAAACTTAAACCGATGAAGCAGACCAACGGGATAACCTTGGTTAGATATGTTATGAGCAAGGCAGAGATTATAAGCAAGGAGACGAGCATAGAAGATGCGGCAAAAATGATATTGGAGAAGAGAGTTAACCACCTGCCCGTGGTTTCCGAAGAAGGAAAATTAATAGGAATAGTAACCTCATGGGATATAAGTAAAGCTGTTGCCTTAGGAAAATTTGAAAAGGTTGAAGATATCATGACAAAAAGAGTAATAACCGCAAGTCCCAACGACCCAATAGATATAGCAGCAAGAAAGCTTGAGCAACATGAGATTTCCGCTTTGCCTGTGGTAAACGAGAGGAAAGAAGTAATAGGCATGGTCACAAGCGAACATCTCAGCAAACTTTTGGTAAGGAGGTAATAAAAATGAAGCTATTGCTTAGATTCGACCCAAAAATTACAAATGAACCAATAATAGCAAGCACGGTAAAAAAAACTGGCGTGCTAATAAACATTCTCAGGGCTTCGGTTGAGCAGAAGGGAGGAGAAATGCTTGTGGAAGTGCCAGAGGAAAGCGTTGAGCTTGTTGTAAAAACCTTCAAAGATTTTGGGGTAGAAGTTTCTAAGCTCGAGAAACCAATAATAAGGGATGAAGAACTTTGCATACATTGTGGAGCTTGCATTTCTCTTTGTCCTACAAACGTTTTTAGATTCAACGAAAGTCAGGAGGTCATAATAGAAGAAAGACTTTGCTTGCATTGCGGTATTTGCGTTAAAGCTTGCCCTGTTAAAGCTCTTAGGTTGCTATGAAAGAGCTATTCAAGGTAAAGGAGACGATAGTAAGGATAATCGCAGATGATTATAGATATATCGAAATAGCAAAGAAAAAAATAATAGAAACGAGAGCAGAGTTAGAGAATTATATTGTTAAGGAACCTTTTTTTAAAACAACGTTAGAACCCTACTCCTGTGAAAAAAATGCTCCAGAGATAGTAAAGAAGATGTGTTGGGCAAGCGAGCTTGCTCGGGTAGGACCTATGGCAAGCGTCGCGGGGGCTATAGCTGAGTTTGCAGTTCGTGCAATGGTTGAAAACGGTGCTACTTATGCAATCGTGGATAACGGTGGAGACGTTGCCTTTTTCACTGATAGAGAAATAATTGTGGGAATTTATGCAGGTGATTCACCTATTTCTATAGCTTTAAAATTTTCTCCTACGGATAAAATTTTGGGAGTATGCACCTCCTCGGGCACGGTAGGTCATTCCATAAGTTTTGGCTATGCCGATGCGGTTACCGTAATTTCAGAAAACGTTGCCTTAGCTGATGCCTTAGCTACAGCTATTTGCAATGAAATAAAGGAAAATGCTGGAGAAAAAGATATCCAAGAAGTTTTAAATAACTATAAAATAAAAAACTTAGCTAGGGGAATAATAGTAATAAAAGGGAGGTATCTGGGCATGGCAGGAGAATTACCCGAGATAGTCGAGGCCAAAATAAACCCAGAAATTATAACAAAGGGTTAATCTAATCTAAAATCTCCCTCACTTTTTTGAGAAGTTTTTCCCTTATATACTTTAATTCTTCTATTTCCTCTTCATTTAACTCTTCTTTCATTTCAAATTCCTTTGCAAGTCTTAATAAGGTTTCAATACTTGCAACAATCTTTATATTTGAGTCCTTAGGGATAAATATTATTGTTCCAATATCTTTGTCGAAGGCTACCGAGAATAGCGTTTCTTCCATTCTACGAAGGTTATAAACTATGCATATATATTGCTTTCTCAACTTTTTTTGCTATCTCTTCAAAAACCTCAAAAACCTCTTCAATTTTAATTTCTCTCCTAAGATTGCCTCCCGCAGCCACTTCTCTCCCTCCGCCATCGAAAAGTTTTGCAAGCTCTGCAAGATTTATCTCTTTATTATTTCTTCTGAAGCTCATCTTTCCATCTTTCCATAAGCATATTATCAAATCGTGACCTTTCTCCTGCAAATAGAGAGTTGCGAGAGTGGAGCTTAGCGTATCGGGGGCAAAAGCTATTATACATGAGTATTTCCCGAGATTATAGACTTTGTGATACCTTTCAAGAAATTTATATCCTTCTTCCTTTATTTTTTGGTAGTTTGCCCATGCTTTTTCAAGCTCTTCATTCCAGAATTCTCCCTTGGCAAGCAATTTCGTTAGCTTTAGCTTATCAAAGCCAGAACTTATCACATCATAAAGCTTCCAAGCTAAAGGATTTTCCTTTCTGAAGTCATGGGCATGAGCTAGGGAAGCAAGCTTTATTGCAATTTTGTCTTTAGGTAAAAAATGCTTGCAAACAAGTTCTGCAGCACAATATTTTTTATCTATAATAAAATTAATTGGCAAATTAATTTTGGGCCATATATGATGGTCTATCCATGTTATTTTGAATTTTTCGCTTAATTGCTTTATTTTTTCAAAATTCATACTTGGATTATAGCCAATATCCGCGATTACAATCTCACCTTCACCTTCGATTTGATATATCGCATCGTTGAAGTCGGAATAACTAACAAAGAAATGCTTTATTGCTAAATTAGAAAATTTAGCATATCTGTGCAAGATAGCATGACAAGCTATGCCATCAACATCTTTGCCATGGGCTATTACGAAGAACATACCTTTTTATTTCTCATAACGAAATATAAAGAGTATGCTCGTGTTGATTTGCGGCTTACCTGCTACTGGAAAATCCACAATCGCAAGAAAACTTGCCAAGAAAATTAATGCAGTAATTTTGAGAACAGATAAAATAAGGAAAGAAATATTTCCTTCCCCAACCTATACAGAAGAGGAAAAGGCTTTGGTCTACAAAATAACCTTTTTAATAGCTAAATATCTTC
Source organism: uncultured archaeon (assembly GCA_965613365.1). Classification (GTDB taxonomy): domain Archaea; phylum Hydrothermarchaeota; class Hydrothermarchaeia; order Hydrothermarchaeales; family CAZSVW01; genus CBFDVL01. The sequence goes on from CBFDVL010000016.1 coordinate 14,160, forward strand.
TAAATGCCAAAGTAAATGTCATAATAGATGGAACATTTTATAAACGAAATCTCAGAAAAGAAATTTATAAAATCGGTGAGCAAACAAAAACCAAACTTTTTATAATAGAATGTGTTGCTCCCGAAGAAATTATTAAAGCTAGAATGTATAGAAGAAGGCTGAGAAAATCTCTTTCTGATGCTAATTTTGAGGTTTACAAGAAAATTAAGAAACAATTTGAACCTATACATAGAGAGCATTTGGTAATAGATACAAGAAAGCCTATTAAGGAGAATATGGAAGAGATTTATAGATTTCTGGCATACTCATAGGCAAGGTCAAAATACTTCCTCGCAAGCTCCTTCGCTTGCTCTTTTTCTTTTTGGCTTATATCTTGGTTGAGCTTAAAGCTTGTTACCTTTGCTCTTACATAAGCTCTATAGCATTTATAAAATTCAAGAAGTTGTAGAAGCTCTTCGTCCTTGCTAAGCTCTATGTAATTCTCTACAAAAAGTTTTGAGAAATCATTTCTTCCATGAAACTCCAAATCCATTGCTAAGAATGCTACTTCAGCAGTAACATCTGAGCATTTAAAGGCTTTGTTAAACTCTATAGCATCAAAAATGTAAATTTTATCTACTATGAAGATGTTTCCAGAGTGCACGTCCCCATGACATTCTCTAACTCTACCCTCTTCTACTCTGCGTTCGAACAACCTTTGGTTGTTTAACATGAAGTTCATTATCTTATTTTCTATGAAGTCGAATTTTTCTTTTTTAAAAACGATGTTTTTAAACTCTCTCGTTTGGTCAAAGTTCTGGATCCAGTTGAATTTAACTTGTTTTAAGCTACCATATTCATCTACGCCTTTGCCAGTCTTTGCCTTTTCATGAAACTCCGCAAGCAGTTTTGCGATCTCAACTATATGCTCGTTTTTGACCTCGTTTTTCTTTAGCATAAAGCTCATTATTTTTTCTTGAGGAAATTCCTTCATTTTAACTGCATACTCTATTGTTTCGCCTTCTCCTTTTATTTTGATACCTTTATTTTTGTTTATTGGAACTACTTCTATATACATATCTCCGCAGAGTGGCTTGTTTACTCTTATTTCCTCTTCGCAGTAGAATTTTCTTTTTTCTAAGGTTGTAAAATCAAGAAATCCGAAATTTACAGGTTTTTTCACCTTATAGGCATATTTGCCTGTGAGAAAAACCCAAGAGATATGGGTTTGCTTTACCTCCACCTTTTCAACCTCTTCATCATAAGCTCTTGGATTCTTAAGCGCTTCTACAATGTCTATTATAGTAACCCCTCCTTTTCCAGTAATTTCCAAGCATCTTCTCTTCTAACGAATCTAAGCATGTTGAAATAATCTCTACATTCCTCATAATTAAGATTTCTAACAAACTTTATAATCCTTGCTTCTTCGCTTAGATGGGGAAAGGGATTGCTTTTGCTTGGCAGCATCTCGTTCTTGCTAAGAAGAGCTACGTATATCAAGCTTCTTGCAGCAAGCAACCTTTCTTTCTCCCCGGGCTTTTTTATCCTCATAAGTCTTAGGGTTAGGATATCGCTTGGAGACAAAGCATGTTTCGCTGAGAGAAGTTTTTTAGTCGGTTTTTCAAGAACAAAAATTCTTTTAGCTTTTAAATAATTGGCTAAGGGGAAATGGATATAGCCAGCTTCAACATAGCAACTGCTATACTCAAGCTTTTTTATCTCCTCTGCTCTTAATTTGTCGCGAAGCTTAATCCTCGAGGCATCTTTAAGAGCAAAATTTACGGTAGCTTCCACAGCTTTGTCAAAGTTGTGCGAGCTTTTATAGAATTTTAGTAGCGCAGAAAAAACCTCCTTCTCCTTTTTATATACTATGCCGAGCGCTTCATCTTCTTCAAGTTCTTCAGGCGAAGGCTTTTCTTTTTCTATCTTTTCATAAATTTTCTCCAAAGTATAAAGATAAGGCTCGATTTGTAAAATTTCCTTACCTTTACTATAGAATTTTTTTAAAATCCTACATAATCTTGCGGAAAATTTTGGGAATGAAGGATAAGTTTTACTTAGGTAGTGTCTTATGCTTATTTTGCTTTGAAGCATGGGTTTAAACCATGGATTTGGAGCTTCTTCAAGAATTATGGCATGATATTTTTCCATCTCTTCTTTTATGAACTTCAAAGCTTCTACCCTATGCGAAGATAGAGCAACCATTACTTTTCCCATGCTTGCATAACCTTTGTTAATTATTGCATAAAAATATAATATATGCAAAGGCAAGGTATTGCCGATTTGCCCTTGCATAGTGGTAAATGTCCAAGATGGTTATTCACAAGAATGAGGAAGCTGGCAAGAGCCATAGTTGATGTTATGCTCTATGAGTATGGGAGAAAGGAGTTTCTTCGTAGGATTTCAAATCCCTTCTGGTTTCAGGGTTTTTCCTGCTTGCTGGGATTTGACTGGCATTCCTCTGGTACTACAACGACAACGTGCGGAGCTTTGAAGGAAGCTATTTCGCCAGAGGAGCATGGCATAGCTATAGCGGGAGGCAAAGGTAAAGCTTCTAGGAAAGCACCTCAAGAAATAGAAAGAGCATGCGTTCTTTTTTCTCTCTCCGAGAGAAAAAAAGAAGAATTGAAGAAAAAAAGCATGCTCTCAGCTAAGGTAGATAACTCATGCTTGCAAGATGGTTACCAACTTTATCACCATGTTTTTATTTTAACAGAGCATGGCGATTGGGCGGTAGTGCAACAAGGAAGGAATCAAAGCTACGCAAGAAGATATCACTGGCTCTCCTTTGGCTTAAAAAGCATGGTGGAAGAACCTCACACCGGTATATGCTCCGATAAGAGAGAGAGCGTGGTAATGGATTTAACTTCAAAGCTAAGCAGAGAAACAAGAAAGGCAAGCTTGGATTTAGTTAAAGATAACCCAAAACATTTACTTAAATACTTCAGCAAAAACCATAGCATAGATGATTATCTATTTATGCCCAGAAGGCATAGGCTTTTGAGCATAGACATAGGGAAACAAGGAATGAGGGTTTTACAGAGAGCTTATGAACTTCAGCCAAGTAGCTATGAGGAATTGCTATGCATTCGCGGAATGGGGGCAAAGAAAATAAGAGCATTGGCTTTATTATCTAAGCTTCTGTTTGGAACAGAAATAGAGTGGAGAGACCCAGCAAAGTATAGCTTTGCCCATGGCGGAAAAGATGGATATCCTTACCCAGTAGACATAGAAACATATGAAAATACGATAATGATTTTGAGAGAAGCTGTTGAACAGGCTAAGCTTGATAAAAAGGAAAAATTAAATGCAATAAAAAGGCTTGAAAAATTGATATAATATTTAGTTTTTATTTTAATAATGCATTGCCTTTAGTTGCAATACAAATATTATGGATAAATTTGGTTACGGATGGTTTGCCTGCATTAGCGTTAGGAGTAGAACCGCCAGAAAAGGATAAAGCTTCAACATAATACAGTAATACATGCTTTATCTTTGCAAACAGTTCACGAGCTACTTAAATACTATGCAAAACACTTCTTTAAAGATAAAGACGGCCAATAGAGGCATCTGAAATGGTTGAAAAAAACCGATGGCGCAACGATTACGTT
>CBFDVL010000017.1:0-17642 GCA_965613365.1 uncultured archaeon
AGAGTGAACTACCCCTCGCTTACGCAAGGAGCTTCCCGCTTCCTCCACCGAACTTACCATCATCGGTAGCTCTTTCAGCCGACCTAGGCAGGGGTTCGATGTCCACAGGCATTCGGGACCGTCCCAGCCCCACATCCGCTATAATAGGTGTCTTACATCGTATAAATATTTATCGGCTCATCTCCTCCCTTTCGGAAGGGGACTTCCCGCCGATAAAGTTAAAAACTACTCCTCTTCCCTATAAGCTTTCAGAACAGCGTTCACAAGTATTTCACGGGCTTCCCTATTTATCGGATGGAACACGTCCTTAAACTCACCTCTCTTATTCTTGGAAGAGGGCATGCTTACCCATAACCCTTGCTCGCCCTCAAGTATTTTCAGCCCATGTACTACATAGGCATCGTCAAAGGTTACAGAGGCAAAGCCTCTCAGATTTCCTTTCTCCTTTTTATAGATTTTCACGTCGGTAATTTCAGCCATTTATCTCACCACTTTAACATTGACGAAAAGATTAATAAACTTTATGCTTAAAGTTTATAAAAATGGATATTAAACTGCTAAGAGAACTCAATAGAAAAGAGAAAACAAGTCCATATTTGCAGAAGATTGAAAAAAATTTTTATGATGAGTTAGCTGCTTTGATGAGGGAAGTTTATATTAAGCGAGAGGATTGCAGTGAAGAGGAGCTTCCCAAATTTCTTGCAGAGCTTGAAAATCTGAGAAATATAATAATAGAACTTTATGAAGCAAGAGAAAAGAAAATTGTTTCTAATGCTCTGTATTATGTGAGGACTGGAGAAAAAATCGAATTGGAAAATCTAAGTAAGGAAGAAGAGGTGTTTTTAAAAAAAATTGTAGAGATTATTAAAAGCCATAGAGAAAATATACTCGATAAAACCCTTAAAGGAAAAATAGATGAAAAGGAAAGTAAGGAAGAAAAAAAGACAGAAATTCCAACGATTACTGTAAGGATATTAAAAGACCTCCCACCGATAGTGGGCATAGATGGTAAGATATACGGAGAGTTTAAGGTTGAAGACATTGTAACCCTGCCAAAGCCAAATGCAGAGGTTTTGATAAGGCAAGGAGTAGCGCAGAGAATAAACACGAGGTAGGAAAAAGTTTAAAAAGGAAAAAATATTATTCCCCTTCTTATGAAAATACCAAGAGAAAAAAGAACCTACTGTCCAATTTGTAAAAGGCATACAGTGCACGAAATAATAAAAGTAAAGAAGAGAAAGGCAAGCGAGCTCAAAGCTGGACAAAGAAGATTTAGAAGAGTGCTTAAAGGATATAGAGGGTTTCCAAGACCCAAGCCCGATAGAAATAAACCGACTAAAAGGGTAGCATTATTGTTGAGATGTAAGGAATGTAAAAAGGCTCATAGCATGCAGGGCTTTAGAATAAAGAGGTTGGAGTTTGAGGAGGGATAATATGGTGGCTATGGAACTCCTACCTCAGCCCAGAAGCAGATTTCTCAAAGTAAAATGCTTGGATTGTGGAAATGAGCAGGTTATATTTGGCTCAGCCTCCACCGTGGTTAGATGTTTGGTCTGTGGAAAAACTCTTGCCGAGCCTACAGGAGGGAAAAGTAGAATATTAACTAAGATTGTCGCTGTTCTGGAGTGATTTTTTTGGTTAGAAAAAGGGAAGCTTTACCAAATGAAAACGACTTAGTTATATGCACAATAAGTAGGGTATTTTCTCATGGAGCTTTTGCAAAGCTTGATGAATATGAAGGTAGAGAAGGCTTTATTCATATCTCGGAGGTAGCTTCAACTTGGATCAAAAACATAAGAGATTTTGTTAAGGAAGGTCAGAAAACCGTAGCCAAAGTTTTGAGCATAGATAGGAAAAAGGGCTATGTAGATCTATCTCTAAGGAGGGTGACAGAGGCTCAAAAGAAAAATAAAATGCAAGAGTGGAAGAGGGCTCAAAAAGCAGAGAAGCTTCTTGAGCTTATGGCAAAGGAGGTTGGAAAAACCCTTGATGAAGCCTACGAAGAGGTGGGATTTAAGCTTGAGGATAAGTATGGCGAGATATACGCGGGGTTTGAAGAGATAAGCTTAGAGGGGAAAAAAGCTCTTAAAGGCTTGAAAATTCCAGAAGAATGGATCGAGCCTCTAATAAGGATAGTTCAGGACAATGTTGAGATACCTCGTGTAAAAATAAGAGGATATGTTAGCCTTAGGTGCTCATTACCAAATGGGGTAGAGATAATAAAGGAAGCTTTAATAAGGGCGAGAGAAAAAATAAGGAAGAAGTACAAGGATATTCAGCTTGAGATAAGATATGCAGGTTCTCCAAGGTTCTGGATAGATGTTACAGCTCCGGATTATAAAATAGCTGAAGATGCTTTGAGAAGTTGTGCAAATGAAGCTATAGCTTATGTTACTAAAAAAGGAGGAGAAGGACAGTTCTCAAAATGAAGATGAGATATTGTAAGAAATGTAGAATTTATACCTTGGAAGAGAAATGTAAGAGGTGCGGAGAGGTTACGGTATCGCCACACCCGCCAAAATTTTCTCCAGAAGACCCTTATGGGGAGTATAGAAGAAAGTTAAAGCTTGAGGTTTATGAAAAAGGTGAGGAGAGTGGAGTTTAAAATTAAATTTACCCAAAAGCCCGAGGTTGAAAATCCCATATTAATAGAAGGTTTACCCGGTATAGGACATGTTGGTAGAATAGCCGCTACCTATTTATGTAAGGAGCTGAGAGCAAAGAAGTTTGCAATTTTATACTCATGCTATTTTCCACCCCAAGTAAGCATAGATTACAACGGCATAGTACAACCCATGAAAAACGAGTTTTATTACTGGAAGGCAAAGGAAAAAAATCAGAGAGATTTAATAATACTCCTTGGAAATACCCAAAGTTCGTCCCCAGAAGGCCAATACTATCTTGCAAACAAAATTCTTGAGATAGCCAAAGAAAACAACGTGGAGCTTATATATACTCTTGGAGGGGTGGGGGTGGGGAAAACCGTAGAAAAGCCAAGGGTTTTCGGAGCTACCACAAGCAAAGAGTTCATTCCCAAGCTGGAGGAGCTTGGGGTTATCATGAAGAGAAGCTTGGCTGGGCAGATAATAGGGGTTTCTGGCTTGCTATTGCCTTTTGGAAAGCTCCTCGGAATAAAAGGTATATGTTTGATGGGCGAAACCTCGGGATTTTACTTGGATCCGGTATCTGCTCAAAAGGTCTTGGAGGTTCTATGTAAGCTGATAAATGTTGAGATAGACATGACAAGACTTGCGAAGAAAGCAAAACTTACTGAAAAGCGCGTGGAAGAAGCTCAGAGAATGGAAAGAAAAATAATGGAAGAAATGGGAATTTTGAGGAGAGAACCAACCATAGAAGACTTAAAATATATTGGATAATGCTTAGGGAATAATCCTTTCTATTGGCAATACTAAAATATCTCTTGCTCCTATTTTTTTTGCTTTATTTATGATCGTATAAACCTCGCTTTCGTTTACAACGGCATTTACAGCTACCATTGGTTCTTCGGCAGCAACTTCGCTTACCGTTGGACCCGCCATCCCCGGCATTATTTTCTTTATTTCCTCAAGTGCACGCTTAGGAACGTTCATCATCAAAAGCTTTTTACCCTCTGCGAAAAGAACGCTTTTTAAAGCAAGAATTATCTCCTCTATCTTACTTTTCTTGCTTTCAAAAGCTTTTTTGTTAGCTATTAAATAAGCAGAGGTTTCTAATATCTCCGCTATTTCCTTAAGCTTGTTCATTTTTAGCGTAGTACCCGTGCTTTTCAAATCAACTATCAGGTCAGCCACGCCGATATGTGGAGAAATTTCTGTAGCTCCCGAGACCGTTACTACCTCAATCTTTTTATCCTTTTTCTCAAAAAATTCTTTAGTTAGCCTAGGAAACTGAGTTGCTACTTTCGAATTCTCGGGTATTTCTTCAATGCTGGAAATTCTAGAATTCTCAGGTACGGCAACGACGAGCTTTGCCTTACCGAAATTTAAATTAAGTAGAAGCTCTACATCATAGTTAGCTTCATGCACAACATCTAAGCCAGTAATACCTAAGTCAGCGACACCATTATACACAAACTCGGGTATATCTTTGGCTCTAACAAACAGAATTTGAATCTCGGGGTCTACAGTAGATGCAATTAATTTTCGCTCTCCTCCATTGATTACCTTAATACCAGAGGTGTTCAAGAGATTAATGCTTGGAGCATGCAATCTGCCTTTGTTCGGCACTGCAATTTTAATAGGAGGTGATGGGATGGATGTAGTTATTAAGAATGGTATAATCATAACAATGAATAAGGAAAGAGCTATTTTAAAAAACTTTTCCATAGGAATAGAAGATGGGCGGATAATTGAAATCGCTGAAAAAATTAAAGGAGAAGCTGATTTTGTTATTGATGCAAGTAAAAAAATAGTAATGCCTGGACTAATAAACGCTCACACGCACTTGGCTATGACTTTATTTAGAGGAGTAGCAGACGACGTCGAGCTATTAACGTGGTTGAGGCGAGAGATATGGCCAATCGAAGCCAACCTTGAAGCTAAGCATGTTTATGCTGGAGCATTGCTTGGATGCCTGGAAATGCTTTCTTCTGGTGTTACCTGCTTCAATGACATGTATTTTTTCATGGAGGAAACCGCAAAGAGCGTTGAGAGCATTGGAATAAGAGGCGTGCTTTCTTATCCTTTGTTAGACTTTGGAGATGAAAGCAAAGGAAAGGAGATGCTAAAAGAAGGAGAAAAGCTTGTAAAAGAATATCAGGGCAAAGAGCTTATAGTTCCTTTTTTTGGTCCTCATGCTCCTTATACATGTTCAGAAGAGCTTCTGATAAGAGTAAAGGAAGCTGCTGATAGGTATAATACTGGCGTTCACATTCACGTGGCAGAAACAAAGGCCGAGGTTGAGGAATCTCTGAAGGAAAGGAAAAAAACTCCATTTGAATATCTTGAGAGCATTGGTTTTTTAGATAAAAATGTGGTAGCTGCCCATGCCGTGCATGTGAGCAAGAAAGAGCTTGAGATTATAAAGGAAAGAGGGGTAAAGTTGGTTCATAATCCTGTTTGCAACATGAAGCTTGCCTCGGGTGTAGCGGATGTTCCAGAATATATTAGCAAAGGAATATGCGTGGCTTTGGGAACCGATGGTCCGGCGAGCAATAACAACTTAGACATGTTTGAGGACATGAAAATCTGCGCACTCTTGCACAAGATTACAAAAATGAACCCCTCGGTTATGCCTGCGGAGGAAGTCTTGGAAATGGCGACTATAAACGGAGCAAAAGCTTTGGGTTTAGAAAATGAAATTGGCTCGATCGAAGAAGGAAAGAAGGCTGATATTATCACGATAGACCTAAGCTCTCCAAATCTTGCACCCCTTACAAATCCCGTTTCGCATGTAGTTTACGCAGCTCGAGGCAAAGATGTATGCGACGTTATAGTAAATGGCAACTTGGTTATGCAAAATAGAATGATTCGTGGAGTAGATAAAGAGGATATAATAAAGTTTGCTGAAGAGCAGGCTTACGATTTGTTCAAAAAAGCAGGGAGAGAAGAGAAGCTAATGAGGTGGTAATTTTGAATGGTAAAAAAGGTCTATCTAAAAGGATTAGTAGGGAGGAGTATTATAAGAGAATTCTTGATGCCTTGGCTTCTCGCTCAGCCTGCTCGAGAAGAAAGCTCGCAGCGATCATAGTAAAGGACGACAGAATTTTGGCAACGGGCTATAACGGTGCACCAAGAGGATGGGAAAACTGCGGAACAGATGTGCCATGCTACAAAGATTTGTATGACGAACCCTCTGGCAAAATAAGCTATGTTTGCCCTGCGGTGCACGCTGAGTTAAATGCAATAATCAACGCAGCCTATCATGGGGTTTCTATCAAAGGAGCAACGCTTTACACGCAGATAGACCCATGCTTCTGGTGTGCTTTAGCTATTATAAACGCTGGCATAAAGAAAGTCGTGGTTTACGGCGACTATACAGATAAGCACGGCATAGAGGCATTGAAAAAGGGAGGAGTTGAGGTAGAGAGGATAAAATTGGAGGAAAAGGAAGAGTAAGTATAGAGAAATATGTCGATTTATTAATTCATAATTCATCTCTATATCAGAAAATTCTTCAAACCCTCCCTCTTTCAGTATTTTTTTAATTTTTTCAATGTATTCGTCCCTAACTTTATACTTTTCAGCGATTAACGTTTCTATTTTTTCATCTATTTCCTCAATTTTTGTCTTGAGAAATTCCATATCTTTTACAATTTTTTCAAGAGAAATTTCCTCCTTTTTAACACCTCATTAATTCTTCACACTATGTATAGGTGCGGGGATTCTTCCTCCTCTCCTAACAAATTTTCCACAAGAAAATTTATTAACTGGCATTACGTAGGCTCCGCCCATTAGTCCGCCGAAGTCTATATACTCTCCTTCTTTTCCAGCAACGATTAACCTTACTCCAGTAGTTTTGTCGTTTATTACTCCAATAGCGCATTCGTCTGCTATTATTCCAGCGATAGTTTCTACTGGCGTATCCTCTGGAATAACAATCATGTCCAAGCCCACCGAGCAAACCGATGTTAAAGCTTCGAGTTTTTCAATGCTCATAGCCTTAGCCTTTACGGCGTCGACCATGCCAGAGTCTTCGCTCACAGGTATGAAAGCACCGCTTAATCCACCTACGTATGAAGTAGCCATAACTCCTCCTTTTTTGACCGCATCTACAAGCATTGCTAGAGCTGCAGTCGTTCCATGGGCTCCGCACTTTTCTATGCCCATCGCTTCGATTATGTTCGCTACCGAATCTCCTGGAAATGGCGTGGGTGCAAGACTTAGGTCTATAATTCCAAAGTTCACATTTAACCTATTTGCAATCTCTCTCCCAATAAGTTCTCCTACTCTAGTGATCTTGAAAGCCGTTCTCTTTATTATCTCTGCAAGTTCGCCAAAACTTGCATTTTGGCTATTCTCTAGAACAGCACGTATAACTCCAGGTCCAGAAATTCCGACGTTTATACAAGTTTCTCCTTCCTCATGTCCATGGAAAGCCCCCGCCATAAAAGGGTTGTCGCTTGGAGCATTAGCAAATGTTACTAACTTTGCTCCATTCACAGGTCTAAGCTTAGAAGCATCCTTGATAACATGAGCCATTTTAAGCACGGCATCCATATTTATTCCGCTTCTCGTAGAAGCAACATTAACAGAGGAGCATACCCTCTCGGTGGAGTTCAATGCTTTGGGTATAGAATCTATCAGCACTTCATCGCTATAATCAAAGCCTTTTTGCACGAGTGCAGAGTAACCACCAATGAAATCTATTTTAAGCTTGGCGGCAGCTCTTTCCATAGTCAGAGCAACCTTTATTGCATATTCTACTGCTTCACTTTTTTCTCTACCCTTAATGCTCGGAGCAAGTATATCAGCTACGGGAGTAAGAGAAATTCTTTTGTTCATTATTGGTATGCTGTACTTTTCCTCAAGATTTTTTGCCTCCTCAACGAGATTCTCAGCCTTTTCTATGATTTTATTGTAAATCGCATCACAAGTAGCATCTATGTCTTTAAAGGAACAATCTTTTATGCTTATTCCAAGCGTAATCGTTCTTATATCTAAGTGCTCAACCTGAATCATTCTTATGGTTTCAAGTATTTCTCTTCTATCAAGCATGGCTATCAAATCCTGTGCATATATCTGAAAATGTCTTCATGCTGAACCAAAATTTTAACGTTCTGCTCCTTCTCTACCTCTCTCATTCTTTCCTTGAGTAGTTTAAGGTCTTTCCCCGTTATATCAACGATTAAAGTCATTGTAAGTATATCTTGCACTACTGTCTGGCTTAAATCTTCTATATTTATACCCAAATCTGCGCAACCCTTTGTTACCGCTGCGATTATACCTGGATGGTCTAATCCTGTTACGGTTATTATTGCCCTTTCTTTCTTGCTTTCTTTGCCTTCCATGCACATATATTATATATCATGGTTTTTATCAATAACTCTCATGCGCTGCATAGTTGCAAGCAAGCGAGATATTGCTGGAATGAACATTTTAAAATGGTTAATAAAAAATTACGAATTTACCGAAGCTGGAGGAGTTTATAAGAACGAAGATGAGAGCGTAATGCTCATTTCAATAGATTCCTCATTGCTTTACGCAGACCTTGAGCTTGATGTTGAGTATTATGTTTTTGCTTCTCGTCATAAAAGCATAGCTAATAGAAAAACTTTAACTACGCATGTGACAGGAAATTTAACCTCTCAAGCATTATATGGAGGCAAACCAAAGAGCTTAGCATATGCAAATGCAGATGCAATGAAGATAGCTTTAATGGAGTTAAAAAAAGCAAGAGACGAGCTTGGTATAGACTATGAGGTTTGCTTAGAAGCCACGCATCATGGTCCAACAGAGCTTAGCAAACCATTGCTTTTTGTTGAGGTGGGAAGCACGGAAAAAGAATGGAGAGATAGCAAAGCCATAGAAGTTGCCGCGAGAGCTTGTTATAAAGCTGCAACTAACAAAAAGGAATTTCAAAAGGCTATAGGGATAGGAGGCACGCATTATGCTCCTCTTCATACGAGAGTGGTACTTGAAACAAATATAGCAATTGGACATATAATCCCAAGCTATGCAATAGATGAGCTTGAATTTGAGGTTTTTAAGGAAGCCGTGGAAAAAACTCAAGCAAGCTTTGGTTTTCTCGACTGGAAAGGAATGAAAAGTAAGCAAAGAAAAAAGATAGAAAAGTTTGCCGAAGATATCAAACTTGAGTTGAAAAGAGGTAGGGATCTTTTAAGATAGCTAAACAAATATATACTACAAAATATTTAAATATGTTAGGTTGATAAGCTTAGAATTCATAAGGAGGAATTAATCTTGGACACTATCGTAAATGAGGCTTTAAAAAATATCGCAACACCTAAAAAAGTAGGTTTGCCTTCACTTGAAAGTGAGGTAGATGAAGAGCTTCAGAAGCTCCTTTCTCAAGCAAAAGCAAGAATAGTTGTTATTGGTACTGGTGGAGCTGGTTGCAATACTATCTCAAGGTTAATGGAAGTTGGTATAGAGGGGGCTACAACTATAGCTGTTAATACCGATGCTCAGGATTTGCTTCATACCTATGCAGATAAGAAAATTCTGATAGGGAAAAGGCTTACCGGTGGTTTAGGAGCGGGCTCAATACCTCAGATAGGAGAAGAAGCAGCGAAAGAAAGCGAAAAAGAATTGAAAGAAGCTATAGAAGGAGCCGACATGGTTTTTATAACCTGTGGCTTAGGAGGAGGCACTGGCACTGGTAGTTCGCCAGTAATCGCAAACATCGCTCAAAAGTTGGGAGCTTTAACTGTGGCTGTGGTTACATTTCCCTTTGCGATGGAGGGTTTGAGAAGAAGAGCCAATGCAGAAATTGGCTTAGAAAAATTGAGGAAAGAGGTTGATACCGTTATAGTTATTCCAAATGACAAGCTTCTTGAGATAGCTCCTAACTTGCCTTTGGCTGCTGCTTTTAAGGTTGCAGACGAAATTCTTGTTAGGGCGGTAAAGGGTATAGCCGAGCTTATTACAAAGCCCGGACTTATCAACTTGGATTTTGCGGATGTTAGAGCGGTGATGGAGGGGGGCGGAGTGGCTATGATAGGTATGGGCGAGAGCGATACAGAGAATAGAGCTATGGAAGCGATTGAAAAGGCAATTAATAGTCCATTACTAAATGTTGATATCACTGGAGCAAAGGGAGCACTTATAAATGTTGTTGGTGGAGAGGATATGACTCTCTCCGAGGCGGAGCAGGTTGTCGAAGCGGTATCGCAAAGATTAGACCCAAGGGCTAATATTATCTGGGGTGCTCAGATCGATGATGAGCTGAAAGGTATTATTAGGGTGATGCTTGTTATTACCGGAGTGAAGTCAAAGCAAATTCTTGGAACAGAGGAGGTTGAGGAGGTAAAGAGAGAAACAAGTTTGAAAAAGGAGCTTGATATAGACTTCATAGATTAATTAAAGGGTTGCAGGATGAAGGTTCAGGAATATCTTAGAGAGATGTTAAAAGATTGGAACAGGGTTATAAAACTTTCAAAAAAACCAAAGAAAAATGAATTTATAATGATTGCAAAGATAACAGGCATAGGAATGCTTTTAATAGGAGCAGTAGGGTTTGTTATAAGAATAATAATTCAAATTATAATTCTTCTCTCCTAATCTTAGGTGGAACATATGAAAGCAGAAACAAAAGGCAAAATCTATGCGGTAAGAACTACCATTGGACAAGAAAGAAATGTAGCTGACATGCTAGCGAATAGAGCTAAGAAGGAAGGCTATGAGGTATACTCCATCCTTGTTCCTTATGATATTCGTGGTTATATACTTGTGGAAGCTCTGAATAGAACTGAAATAGAGAAATCGTTAGTTGGTATAGCTCATGGGAGAGGAGTTGTTCACGGAGAAATTCCTTTCCATGAGGTTGAGAAGTTCTTTGAACCCCAACCAGTGATTACCAAGGTTGAGGTTGGGGATATAGTTGAACTTGTTAGCGGACCTTTTAAAGGAGAAAAGGCAAGGGTTGTGAGAGTTGATATGAAGAAGGAAGAAATCACCGTCGAGCTTATAGAAGCAATGGTACCAATTCCTGTAACTGTTAAGGGCGATAGCATCAAGGTAGTAAGAAAGGAGGCACGGGAAGAATGAGGCAAACTGTTTCTGTGCTTGTGGACGGAGGCAAGGCCTCTGCTGGTCCACCCTTAGGTCCAGCTTTAGGTCCTATGGGAGTAAACATAGGCAAAGTTGTTAGTGCAATAAATGAAAAAACAAAGGATTTTGAGGGAATGAAAGTTCCCGTTAAGATTCATGTTGACCCCGCTACGAAAGAATTTGAGATAGAGGTCGGAACTCCACCAACAACAGCTCTTATTAAAAAAGAGCTTAGAATAGAGAAAGGAGCAAAGGAGCCGGGTGTAGAGAATGTTGGAAATTTAACAATGGAGCAAGTGGTTAAGATAGCGAGGATGAAAAGGCAAGACATGCTTGCCTCAAGCCTGAAAAGTGCAGCAAAAGAGGTAATAGGCACTTGCGTTACAATGGGCATAACTATAGAAGGAAAGTCTCCAAAGGAAGTGCAAAAGGAAATAGACAATGGTGCTTATGATGAGCTTTTTAAGGAGGACTGAACATGGATATAAATAAAATTGTCAAGGCTGTTAAAGAGGCAAAGGAAAAGAGCAAGAAGAGGAACTTCGTCCAGAGCATAGATCTCGCGGTAACTCTTAATTTAGACACTACTAAGCCCGAGAATAGGCTTAACGATGAAATAGTTTTACCTTATGGAAGAGGAAAGCCAATAAAAATAGGAGTCATAGGAGAGGGAGAACTCGCACACCAAGCAAAGAGCTTGGCCGATATTGTGATAACAAAAAAAGAGCTTGAGGAACTTGCAAAGGATAAAAGAAAAGCAAAAGAAATTGCCAAAGATTACGATTTCTTTATTGCTCAGGCTGATTTAATGCCTCTTATTGGAAGATATCTTGGTATAATCCTTGGACCTCGAGGCAAAATGCCAAAACCCGTGCCTCCTACCGCTGACATAAAACCAATAATAGAAAGGTTGAGAAAAACCGTAAGAGTAAGAACAAAGGATAAGCCCGTATTTCATGTTCCTGTAGGAACGGAAAAAATGAAGGAAGAAGAGGTAGCAAAGAATATTGAGGCGATATTTAATTATCTTGAGAGGAAGCTGGAAAGAGGTCTAAGTGACGTTAAATCTGCCTATATTAGCACAACTATGGGCAAGAGCGTTAAACTGGAGGTTTAGTGGATGCAAGCCAAAAAGGTTGCAAAATGGAAAGTCGAAGAGGTTGAGAAGCTTAGTAAGATGATATCAGAGTATCCAGTTGTTGGAATAGTGAACATGGAGAACATTCCAGCAAAACAATTGCAGAAAATGCGAGAGGTGCTTAGAGGCGAAGTTGTTATAAGAATGTCAAGAAAGAGGTTAATGAAATTAGCACTTGAAAAGGCTAAGGTGGAGAAACTTGCTGAATATTTGAAAGGTCAACCAGCCTTCGTCTTCTCAAAAATGAATCCCTTTAAGCTTTATAAGATACTTGAGAAGAATAAAACTTCTGCTCCAGCTAAACCCAATGCCATTGCTCCCAAGGATATAATAGTTCCAAAGGGAGAAACCCCCTTTTCCCCAGGACCCGTGCTTGCCGAGCTTCAAAAGTTTGGAATACCAACAGCAATCCAGAAAAACAAAATTATTATAAAGGAAGATAAGCTCGTGGTAAAAGAAGGGGAAAGAATATCCCCCGAGCTTGCAAGTTTATTAACAAGATTAGGAATAGAGCCGATGGAAATAGGATTAAATCTTCTTGCAGTATATGAGGGCGGAGTAATTTATTCTCCCGATGTTCTCGCTATAGACGAGAACATGCTTATAGCACAGCTGAAAGAAGCCTATCTCAATGCGGTTAATCTTTCAGTTAATACCGGCTACATAACTAAAGAGACCGCACCATTGCTTATAGCCAAGGCTTACTCTGAGGCTAAGGCAGTAGCCATAGAAGCTGGAGTTTATGAGCCTGAAGTTATCAAGGATATAATAGCTAAGGCTCATTTGCAGATGTTAGCCCTAAAATCTACAATAAACTGGAGGTGAAGAAATGGAGTATATTTATGCTGCTATGCTATTACATTCCGCTGGAAAGGAGATAAACGAAGAGAACATAACAAATGTTCTCAAAGCAAGTGGCGTTGAGGTAGATGAAGCGAGAGTAAAAGCTCTCGTAGCTGCTTTAGATGGAGTTGATATAGAGGAAGCCATAAAGCAAGCATCAGTAGCACCTGCGGCTGCAGCACCCCCAGCGGCGCCAGCAGCCGCAGAAGAAGTGGCTGCACCAGCAGAGGAAGCAAAGGAAGAGGGAGAAGAAAAAGAGGAAGAGGAGAGTGAGGAGGAAGCTCTCGCTGGGCTTGGGGCATTGTTTGGATAGCTGCCCAAAGCTATCCTTTTTTATTATGAAGAAGTTTGAATTCTTTGAAACAACCGCGGATATAGGTATAATAGCTTACGGTAGAAGCTTGGAAGAATTATTTGAAAATGCAGCTCTGGCTATGTTTGCTGTGATGTGTAATGTAAACAAGGTAAAGCCAGGGGAAAGAAAGGAGGTTAAGATAAAAGCAGATGGTCTTGAAAGCTTGCTCGTGCAATGGCTCACAAGCTTATTAGCATTACGAGACATTCATGGCATGATGTTCAGCAAGTTTAAAGTTAATATAAAAAACCATGAACTTTTTGGGGAAGCTTTTGGCGAGGAAACCAAAGAGGAGCATGAGCTTGAGGTAGAGGTTAAAGCTGTAACCTACCATGAGCTTGAGATAAAGAAAAATGATATATGGAAAGCAAGAGTTATTTTAGATATATAATTTGACAAGCCTTTGCTTGTCAGAGAGGTGATAAAAATGGAGCAGTATCTTAAAAAGCTTTCAAATTATGTTTGGGAACTTCCTAAGGGTTATAAACCATGCATGCGGGTTCCTGGCAGAATATATATTAATCGCAGCCTTCTTCAGGGCGTGGAGAAGGGAGCCTTAGATCAATGTGCAAATGTTGCATGCTTACCAGGGATAATAAAATACTCAATAGCCATGCCAGATATACACTTCGGCTATGGCTTTCCTATAGGCGGGGTAGCTGCCTTTGATGCAGAGGAAGGAGTTATCTCACCAGGCGGAGTAGGCTTTGACATAAACTGCGGAGTAAGGCTACTGAGAACCAACTTAACTTATAATGAGGTTAAACCAAAGCTCAAGGAGCTTGTGGACGATATCTTTGTAAATATTCCCTCAGGTGTGGGAAGAAAAGGGAAGCTAAGGCTCAGCAAGAACGAGCTCGATGATGTTTTGGTTAATGGTGCAAGATGGGCGGTGGAGCAGGGGTATGGATGGGAGAAAGACATAGAACATATCGAGGAGCAAGGTTCTATGCCTTATGCAGATCCAAGCAAGGTAAGTGAGGTGGCGAAGTCAAGAGGCGCTCCCCAGCTTGGAACGCTTGGCTCGGGAAATCATTTCCTCGAAATTCAAAGGGTTGAGAAGATTTTCGATAATGAGATAGCTAAGGCTTATGGCATAGAGAAAGAAGGACAAATCACTGTGATGATACACACAGGCTCTCGTGGTTTAGGTCATCAGGTCTGCTCAGATAATCTAATAAAAATGGAAAAGGCAGCAAAGCGTTATGGCATAGCTTTGCCAGATAGGCAATTGGCTTGCGCTCCAGCAAATTCGCCTGAGGCTCAAAATTATTTTAAAGCGATGTGCTGTGCTGTCAACTATGCTTTTGCTAATCGACAAATGATAGCACACTGGACAAGGGAATGCTTTGAGAGGGTTTTCAAGCAGGATGCAGAGAGCTTGGGTATTTTTACTGTTTATGAGGTTGCTCATAATATAGCGAAGCTTGAAGAGCATGTAGTAGATGGTAAGAAGATTAAAGTCTATGTGCATAGGAAAGGTGCAACCCGTGCTTTTGGTCCTGGCCATGAAGATATACCAAGAGATTATCGTAATTACGGGCAACCAGTTTTAATACCCGGAGACATGGGTACAGAGAGTTACGTATTGGCTGGAACAGCCAAGGCAATGGAAGAGACCTTTGGCTCAACCTGTCATGGAGCTGGAAGAAAGCTCAGCAGACAAGCGGCGAAGCGAAGATTTAGAGGAGAGAAAATTATGAGGGAGATGCTTAATAGAGGTATTTACGTAAGAGCGGCAAGCAAACCTGTGTTAGCTGAGGAAGCTTCACAAGCTTATAAAGATGTAAGCGAGGTGGTTGAGAGTGCGCATGGCGCTGGGATTTCAAAACTCGTCGCTAAGCTTGTGCCAATAGGCGTGGCTAAGGGGTGATTTTTATAATTTTTCTATCTCCCAAAGTAAAGTCTCTGCCCAAGCCTTAATGGTAATCCCTCTCTTTCAACAGAATCTGCAACGGCATCGATATCATACTCCACCCTGATTATCTCTACTTCTCTTTTTTCTACGTCTAAAATCGCATAGCTTGCCCTTGGGTCGAAATCTCTTGGTTGCCCAACGCTTCCTGGATTAAAAACAATTTTGCTGTCAAACTTCTTAACAAAGGGCACATGAGTATGCCCAAGGATTAAAATCTCTCTGTTTGCAAGCTTTAAAAAATACTTAAGAAGCTCGATAGAGCAATCTGGAAAGACGTATTCCTCAAGCTTATTCCTCGGGCTCCCATGCACCATATAAAAACTATTTTTATAAACTAAAGGTAAATTTCTGAGAAACTCAAGATTCTCCTTTTTTATTCTTTTCCTTGTCCATTCTATTGCAAAAGCTGCTATGGGATTGAACCATGAGGTATCTCCGGTAACAACGGCATAATCATGGTTGCCAAGAACTGAGATAATTTTTCTTTTCTTAACGATCTCCACAACTTCATTAGCAAATGGATAATAGCCTACTAAATCACCGCAGCAGAAAATTTTTTTATTACCTATGGCTTTTAGAACTTCTTTAAAAGCTATTAAGTTTCCATGAATGTCAGAAATTACCGCTATTTCCATTTATACCCCTTTATTATAGTTACGAAGTCTTTGTCTTCGGTTTCGCATTTTCCATATTTCTCAAACTCCTTTATTATCTCTTCTATGCTTATCTCATGCTTGCACTTAAAGTCTCTAAAAGCCAAGGTTGCGAGCTTATTGTTCGGCTCTGCCGTGATCACCAGCTCCTTAGCAACTCTGAACATTTCTTTAACAACAAGCTTCCATCCTGGTATATGCACAAGGGCAGACCAAGTTGCTACGACGTCAAAAGCATTGCTTTTGAAGGGCATTTTTCTTGCATCTGCTACTACGCAAGGATATCCAAGTTTCTTGATTTCTTGGCTAATGTCTAAGCAAATCACCTTTGCGTTGATTTTTCTTACGAGATATCCCGAGCCAGTTGCTACATCTAAAACTCTGCCATGACAAAAAGAAGCTACTTTATGTAAAGCCTCTTCTCTTTTTTCCAGGTTGCCGAGAAGTGTTAGAAAGGTTTTCATTTAGCCATTTTCAGCCTTTTCCATTCTAGTTCCACCATTTTACTATAAAATTCTCTTATTTTCTCCTCTGAGATTTCATCTAAAATTTTTAAAGTTTCTTTTGGAATTCTTTCTTTCAGCTCCCTAGTAGTTAGTTTCATCTTAACCTAACTCCCTGAACTTTTCTCCCTGTAGATGATTTTGCATAGCCAAGTTCTGTTATCCCTGCTAAGGTGAGTAGGTCAACGATATGAGGAGCCGTCTTTGTGTCTGCAGGTCTTTTATACTTGCTCTTACACCTGCTCTTGCTGCAAGGTTTATAATAACATCGGGAGAAAATTTTTTTATTAACTTTTTAATATCAGGATTTGATATATCTGCTTTTTCAAATTTTATATTCCTTTTACTCAACCTTTCAAGTCGCCATTCCTTTAACCTTACATCATAATAATTATTTAGATTATCCACGCCAAAAACATCATATCCCTTTTTTAAAAGGATTTCTCCAACTTTCCAGCCAATAAATCCACAACAACCAGTTAAAAAGACTCTTTTCATTTTTTACATTATACCATATTCGTTCTCTTGACCTGAAAAAGTTTATCCAATATAATCTTTTTATAAAATCTGCCTGTTATAGAAAAAAGGAGTTTGAAATGGGAAAACTTGATAGAGAGATGAAAAAAATTCATAGAAAGAAGAGAGAAAAAGCAAAAGAACAACTTAAAATGCTTGAAAGGGGAGAAATTACTTATAATGATCTAAACAGAGTTGCAAAAAGGTTATTTTACAAAAGGTTAAAAGCAGGATATGAATTTCCTGCGAAAATTTTCTCTCCAGAAAAAAAGAGTTCTGGAGGGGTCGCATAGTGGACGAGTGCGCACGCTTGGAAAGCGTGTATCCCCGGTGAGGGGATCGTGGGTTCGAATCCCACCCCCTCCGCCAGTTGCGAGGTCCGACCTCGAAAAGGGAATAAAAATGTATAAAGTTCTGGCAAGAAAATACAGACCCCAAAATTTTGATGAGTTTGTTGGACAGGAAACTATAGTTAATACTCTGAAAAGAGCAATTGAAAAAAACAAAACTGCATATGCTTATATCTTTGCCGGTCCCAGAGGAAGTGGGAAGACATCAATGGCAAGGGTCTTTGCAAAGGCACTGAACTGTGAAAAGGGACCAACAACAAATCCCTGTAATAAATGTGAAATATGTCAGGAAATAACTGCCGGGACAAGTTTAGATGTAATTGAAATAGATGGTGCTTCAAATAGAGGAATAGAAGAAATAAGAACTTTGAGAGAAAATGTTAATTTGAGACCATCAAAAGCGCGATATAAAATTTATGTTATAGATGAAGTCCATATGCTGACAACAGAAGCATTTAATGCTCTTTTAAAAACACTTGAAGAACCGCCAGAATATGTAAAATTCATATTTGCAACAACCGCTCCTGAAAAAATACCCCCTACAATAATTTCAAGATGCCAGAGATTTGATTTCAAACCTCTTACTCTTAAAGAAATTGAAAAAAAAATATCTGAAATAAGCAAAAAAGAAAATTTTAAAATAGAAAAAGAGGCAATTTCTGTTATTAATGAATTTGCAAATGGTTCATTAAGAGA
>CBFDVL010000018.1:0-16401 GCA_965613365.1 uncultured archaeon
AATGATTCAATCTTATCATAGTCTAACAGTTTTACGTGTGTTTTGTAATTTTTAATGTACGTGAGAAAAACATTTATTTCTTCCTTTGGTGCTTTTTCAATGAGTGAAACCGCAAAGTATGGATTGTGACTAGAAATAAAGAATTGATTTGTTTTCTCCAGTGCTATTCTCTCTGCTAGGAATTTTGTATATTGCGGAAATGCATGTGCCTCTGGTTCTTCGAATATTATTACAGAGTTTTTATTTGTTTCAATAGCAACTAAATGAAACACTACTCGTTGAAGCGTATCTGAAACTAGAGAATATGGGTAGGAAATTATTATATCTTCTATTTCTTTTTGTACTTCTATCTTATTTTCTTGCGGTTTTAAAACGATTCTCAGACCATATTCGCTAAATATATTGGCTATAACCTTTCTAAGTTCTTTATGGGTCAGAAGAATTGCTAATAGATTTTCCCCACTCGGTGGCAAAAGGAATTCGGACTCTTTTCTTGGGAAATCCTTTCTAACCACAAATCTATAAAATTTTATTGGAGGGTATCTCCATTCCTCACTTCTAAAATGATGACTCCCACTTCCTTCATAATCAATATTAAAATCGAGAATTCCCGTTTTTTGTTTAATATTGATGCCTTTACCTCTGAATGAACCCTCTTTAAATTCGATTTCTAAAATGTTATTATCTGCCTTTATAGTAACTTTTTCCTCTATATTTTCATCATAGAACAGATTACTCGTGCTCTCAAATCTGACAAAGCTTCTTAGGTCTTTATAGGGAAAGGAAAAAATACCAAGACTTTCAAGAATGTTGGATTTCCCGGTGTTGGGCTTACCTATGAAAATATTAATGCGTTTGCAATCTAATCTTGGTGCTTAATGGACTTGAAATTAGCAATTTCAAGGGTTTCTATCATAACAACCTATTTCGTAATACTTGATATTTATTTATTTATTTTCACTATCCAATCCAAATCTAAATCCTAACCAACAATCTCCCCTTAGCTTTTCTTTCTGCATGGTCTCCCGAATACATTTTATACCTTCCTTTGAAAATCTCTCCGTTGATTTCGGGATTTTCTTCTTCACCTTCATAGAAAAATCCTGGAAGAAGCTCTTCTACTTGCCCTGCAATTATGTAGCCTCCTCGCATCGAAGCACCCACTCTTGGGGAAGCTTTCTCCACTACTATTACTCCGCCACGCATGCATGCTCCGGCAAAGTCATCTGCTCTACCTTTAACTATTACCTTACCATTTCTCATATAAGCTCCGAGCTCTTTTCCTACATCGCCTTCTACAAGTATCTCTCCCCCGCTCATTCCTCGCCATTCCCCCCGATAACTTGCACCGAGATAATCCCCGCAGTTTCCTCTTATTGTAAGGCTACCTCCCCTCATGTTTAGCCCGGCGAAAGAATCAACATTTCCTTCAACAATTATTCTTCCATTTCTCATAAATGCTCCGAGATACATTCCAGCATTACCTTTAACAGAAATTTCTCCGGATGAAAGAGAATATCCTATTCTTTTAACTCTGCCAAGCTCTCCCTCAAAAATTATTCTAAGTTCTTCAGATTTTTCTCCTACCTCGCCAGAAATATCAAAAAACTCCGCAAGCTTCACCTTTCTATTACCATGATAAATTTCAAGATTCTCTATCTCTTCGAGCTTTTTTCCAACGAGATTCTCTGGGGTTATGTTCTCAACGTCTAAGCATAATCTTGGAGTTTCTTTGAGTTTTAAAACTATTTCACGCATATTTCTTTACCTCTTGCAAGCTCTTTCTCATTAACAACGTAATTCGCAAGATTTACGGAGTAGAATCTTTTGAAGTAGTAGTCAAGGTCATTTTTTATAAGTTCTTCATCAACCTTCGCGTTAACCCAGTAGGTTCTTCCGATAAAGTGTTTTGTAACCTCGCCTTCTTTGTAAATAATTTCGCCTTCCTTTATTGTTAAAAATGCTCTGCTCAAAGCTTTCTCTATTTTCTCATAATCCTTCGAATCCACTTCTAGTGGATTCAAATCATAGACTGCTATATCTGCATGCGCTCCTTCTCCAAGATGCCCTTTTATCTTCTCAAGACCTATGGCTTTTGCTGGATTTGCCCTCGTAACTTTTGCTATCTCATAGAAGTCATACTCTTTATCCAAAGCAGAAATAATAGCTCTTTTTTCAACTGCATTATTAACATTAGAAATAGTAGCTTCTCTGTATTCTTTGCTCATTAGCCATGTGAGAATTTTTGGATAATCCGTAAAGACACCACCATTTGGATGGTCTGTCGTAATTATAATTTTATCTGGGTCTATCAAAAGGGCAAGCTCTATCCCAATAGCCCATTGAATTGCATTCACAGGAGATTTCGGAGAGTATATAAAGGGAGTAACTCCGGGTGAGGTCTCAAGCTCGACGTTTCTATTCATCCATTTCAATCTTGTAAGAACATGAAGATGAAATTCTAATGGTCCATCGGCGGTCATCGTAGTGGTATCACCAAAAATCACGTTACCGGTGTCTATAATTATGTTATCGTTTTTATTCACATGCCTTGCTATCTCTTCAGCCTTAGATTCAAAGGTTTTCCAAGAATCTCCACCATAACTATGAAATTGAATGTGTGTGGCATAAAGCACTTGCCTACTTTTCCTCTGCATCCCTTTGACTATCTCAAAGGTTTTTATCGTCGTCTCATAGTTACCAGGGTTTCCGAGATTATTGCAATGAAGATGAACGGAATGCGGAAGATTTAAAGCTTCACAAGCTTTTACAAGGCTCTCTATTATTTCACGAGGAGTAACATTAAAGTAGGGCACTTCCTCGTCTATATCCTCTATATTTTTGCCCCATCCCCATGCTTCTGTTCCTCCTGGATTGGTAAGCTTAACAGAAAAACCCTTAGTAGCTTTTAAAAGCCAAGCTACATAGCTCTTAAGCTTCTCTTCATCCTTTTCTTTAATATACTTCATCACGAACCAGTTTCCATCGAATAAAGGGAGGGTAGCTTTATCTATTAGAGGAATATCATTAAGCTCATGATGAGTATGCCTTGCAAGTAAAGGAGGCATAGCAGGAGAGACGACAAACGTATATCCAAGTCTCGCATACTCATAACCCGTAAGAAAAGTTGAAGGTACAGAGTAACCCGTTCCCGACCTTAAATTTGTTTTTTTTGGAAAAATCTTTCTCAGGCTATCCTCAGGTCTAAATAACCTACCGCTATTAACCTTACCTCCAGATATATGGCTATGTATATCTAAACCTCCAGCTAAAACAAGTTTGTTGCTAACATCTATAACCTTAGCCCCAAATCTTATTTTATCTACTATTATACCGTCTTTTATGAAGATATCCATTTTTTCTCCATTTATTCCATTTATGGGGTCATATACTATGCCATTCTTCAACACAAGCTTCATATTTTTCCTACCTCTTTCTTCGGTATTTTTAACGGACTTGAGCCAAGCTTCTTAATTTCTTCTGTGAATTCTCTAACCACTCTTGCAAATTTTTCTCCCTCTGAAGCCGAAATCCACTCAAGTCTTAGTCTTTCCTTTTCAATTCCGAGTTCGTTTAGAAGAGAACGAAGCTTCTCAACTCTTCTTTTTGTTTTATAATTCCCAGTAACATAATGACAATCACCAAGATGACAACCCGCAACAAGAACTCCATCAGCACCGCTTGCAAAGGCTTTAAGAATAAACAAGGGGTCAACCCTTGCACTACACATGACTCTAATTGCTCTTATGTTTGTTGGATATTGCATTCTTCCTAAGCCGGCGGAATCGGCTCCAGCGTAGCTACACCAGTTGCAAAGGAAAGCTAAGATTCTTGGCTCTTCCTCATATTCTTCGAAGGCTTCTTCTATCTGAGCATAGATTTGCGCATCTGTGAAGTTCCTTATCTGTATAGCCTTAGCTGGACAAGAAGCTGAACATGCTCCACAACCTGTGCAGAGAGGTTCTTTTATATAAGCTTTGCCCCACTTTATATCAATTGCATTAAAATCGCAAACTTCTTTGCATAGCTCACATCCAAAGCAGAGCTCCGGGATTACGTAAGCTGTTATTGGCTCTATCTCTACTTCACCCTTGGCCATTAGAGTAGAAGCCCTGCTTGCAGCTGCACTTCCTTGAGCAACGCTTGAGGGAATATCTTTCGGAGCTTGTGCACAGCCAGCTAAGAAAACGCCAGAGGTTAGGGTATCTACTGGACGAAGCTTTGCATGTGCTTCCATTAAAAATCCATCCGAACTAGTAGCGAGATTAAGCATCTTCTTTATCTTGTCTATATTCTTTGGAATTATACTCGGAGCAAGAACAACGAGTTCTGCCTCTATCTCAAGGTTTTCGCCAAGCAAGGTGTTCTCAACAGAGATTTTGAGATTTTTGGTTTTCTCGTCTTCTATGATTTTGCTTGGTCTTCCTCTTATGAAGTTTATTCCTAAGTTCTTTGCTCTAAGATAAAACTCCTCATAGCCTTTTCCTACCGCTCTTAAATCCATGTAGAGGATGTAAATCTCAGCGTTAGGATTTTTCTCCTTTATCTGCTGTGCATGCTTTAGGCTATACATGCAGCATATTCCAGAGCAATAAATATTAGCTCTTTCACTTCTCGAACCTACGCATTGAATAAAGACTATCTTATTCGGTTCTCTCCTATCTGAAAGCCTTATAACCTTGCCTTCGGTAGGTCCAGAAGCATTAATCAAACGTTCAAACTCAAGCGAGGTTATTACATTTTCATATCTTTTATATCCATATTCCTCAAGCTTGCTTATGTCATAGATATCATAGCCAGTGGCGATTATTATTGTTCCCACTTCTATCTCTTCGATTTCATCCTTCTGCAAGAAGTCTATCGCTTCAGGTTCACAGACGCTTTTGCATAACCCACAGCCTATGCAATGTTCTGGGTCAATGGTATATATTAAAGGAACTGCTTGAGTGAAAGGAACATATATAGCTTTTCTATTAGCTAGTCCCAAATCAAATTCATTTGGCACCTCTACTGGGCAAAACTTTGCGCATACTCCACAACCGGTGCATTTTTCGTTCACGTATCTCGCTTTCCTTCTTATTTTAACCTTGAAGTTTCCAACATAACCTTCAATATCCTCAACCTCGGCATAGGTAAATACGTTTATGTTTTCATGTTTTAACACATCAACCATCTTTGGTCCCAGAATGCAGATTGAGCAGTCCATCGTGGGAAAGGTTTTATCAAGCTGTGCCATGTGTCCACCGAGAGAAGGCTCCTTCTCCACAAGATAAACCTCAAAGCCTTGGTCAGCCAAATCCAAAGAGGCTTGGATTCCCGCTACTCCGCCACCTATCACTAAAGCCTTTGGTATTACTCTGACCTTTTTCTTCTCAAATGGCTCCAAAAATCTTGCTTTTGCTACCGCCATTCTTACCAAAGCTTTTGCCTTTTCTGTGGCTCTTGGGTCGCGCAAATGAACCCATGAGCAATGCTCTCTTATGTTAGCAACCTCAAGAAGGAATGGATTTAAACCTGCTTCTTCGAGCGTTTTTCTAAAGGTTTGCTCGTGCATTCTTGGTGAGCATGCGGCAACAACGATTTTATTAAGGTTATGTTCTTTAATGGCTCGCTTTATTTCTTCCTGTCCGGAGCTTGAGCAGAGGTATTTATTATCCTTAGCGAAAACTACACCTTTTAGTTTCTTAGAATACTCGACAACCTCCGCTATATTAACACTGCTTGCAATGTTCTTTCCACAATGGCAAATGAAAACTCCTATTCTTGCCTCTTCTCTCATAGTTATACCTCATTGAGATGCTTGAGATACTCCACCTCAACATCCTCGCTCAGATATCTTACATTTAAGCTACCGAGAAGCTTTACAGCCTTCTCAAAGGTTTCATATTTGCTGAAAAGCTCTTCCCTGTTTTTCTTTGCGGTTTCTTTTTTCCTTTTGGAAACTTTTGCTATCACTTTAATATCCTCATCGCTAAGGTCATTAGCTTGGAGATATCCAAGCTTAATCGCTTCGTTAACAAGCTCCTCTCCGATTTCGCTTCTGATTAGTAAGCTCCTCCATCCCCTTGGTGAACCTATGCTGCCAAGAGAAATATCGCTAAGCTCTGCTGTAAAATCATTGCAAAGCAAGCAAGCTGCTGGTGTTCCCTTAATATAGTGCGAACCGCGTGGACAAAAAACACCCAATATGAGTTTAATTTCGTTAAAACCGAGAAGCTGGAACTTTCTAAATGCTATTACTTGGCATGGTGCAGCTACTACCGCTATCTTTCTGTATCCCCTCTTTACAGCTTCTCTTAAAAGAGAAGCGTTTGGAGATATTGTAAATTTTATTTCGGCTGCTGAGATTATTTCCTCCGCCGAAGTTGCTATTATTGGATAGGTTTTTTTTCCATCTCCCTTGGTTACTATGGCACAGTCTATTATTCCTTTCTCAAGAGCATACACGAGCAAAGAGGTTGCTACCCCCCCTTCCTGAGTAGCTAGTAGTATTTCTTTTTTTGCACTTCTTGCAGAGAGCGCTTTTTTATAAAAACCTAGGTATTTATCTAAGCTTACTTCTCCAAATATCCTTCTTTCTAGGTCGGGAACTAGCGCAGTTTTTGGACATCGAAGCATGCATGCAGCGCAATTTGTGCACTCTTTTATTAATCTTGGAGTTGCGTCTACTATTTCAATAGCCTCTTCTGGGCAGGCACTCACGCATGCTCCGCAAAATGAGCAAAAATTCCTTGCTATTATATATTCATCAAGAATTCCGAAAACATTACCATGCTTTTCAAAAGCTTCAATCAGGCTTCTTATCTCAAGCGAAGTAATTTTCTGCTCTTCTTCAAGTATTCTTCTTAAAACACCTGTCGAAAGACTCTCAGAGGCAATATCAAGATTCTGAAGAAGTTTTTCATTTATAGCATATTTTATTTCTTTAGTTTCAAGAGTTATTTCCTTTTTCTCCTCTTTTACTTCTTCGAATATGTTCTCCATCCTTTTCATTAGCTTTGGTTCTTTTAACTCGAGTTTGAGAGCATTAAAAGAACATGCCTCAACGCATAACCCACAACCATTGCAGAGCTTTATCTCTACCTTCGCAATACCGTTGGTTATTCTAAGTTCACTTCCCCCTCCTTTGCCTCCAAGTACTCTTTCATCTAGTGACATGTTTATCGGGCATGCTATAACGCAATTTCCGCAACCTGAGCATAACTCTTCTTCGTAAACTAACTTAAACTCCACCACTATCACCTTCAGCAAGTCTTTTGAAAGCTTCCTCGTGGGTTTTAGTCCATGGGCTTTTCTCTGCAACAACGTAATTCACCCTACTCCTCACCACAGAGATCGCATCGAGAGGGCAAGCATTGGCACAAGCTTTACAATAGATGCATCTTTCTTCCATTATGCTGAGCTTCTCAACCTCCTTACCAAACTCCGGCTCTTGCATTATTAGAGCCTTGGTGGGGCATACATCTACACAAGCGCCACAAGCTTGACATTTTTCCAAGTCTAACTCTATGCTCCCAGAGAAAACTTTCTCCACAACGATTGCTCCCTCTGGACATGCGAGCTTGCAAGCTGTGCAGTATACACATTTTTCCTCGTCTCTCTCAACCTTAGAAATACATTTTATCGCATCTCTTGGACATGCAAGCTCGCACTCTTTACAATCTGGCTTGCATTTACTTTCATCTATTTCATAGATTAGAGCATACCTAGGTGAGCCTTCAAGGTATTTTACCTCTTCACCATTGATAAAAAGCTTAAGAGCATTGAAAAAGCATACCTCATTGCAAATACCGCACAAATAACATTTTTCAGGGTCTATAACTATGCTAGGGTATGGAGCTACTCCTCTCGTTGCACTTATTGGATTTAGCTCTATACAACTACCTGGACAAACCTCGAAGCATATTCCACAACCAACGCAGAGTTCCTTATAATAAATGAGCATTCTGTCTTCTAAGGATGTTTTTCTTCTGAAAATTACCTTTCCTTCCTTGCTTTCCAAAGAAAACTCAATTACATTAGAAGTCTCTTTCATTGAAAATTTACATTATAAATAATGATATATAAAACTAACTTCGTGGTTTGTTGAATTTGTCGAATAATCTCCTTTTCTCCAGTATTAAGCCTTGCTTTGAGTGGGGTTTTCTAAGCACGCTGTCATTGGCTTTCTCAATCTCTCTTGCTTCGTCAGCGAGCTTGCTCGCGATTCTGAGCATTTCGTGAGCAGAAGCTACTTTTGTAATATATTCTTCTTTGGTTTTGGTCATGAAGCAGGCTTCGACATTTAACTTTCCGACTTCCTCTGAGATTATATGAGCCGAGATAGCCTTGGCAAGCGCATAGGGATTAGCAAAACCAGAATACCTTGCAACCGCAAGTTTGTCAAGCACAAGTTTGGGAAGGTTTACCTTCTTAGCTTTAATACTCTCTATTGCATTATCTATCGCTTCATGAACCGCTCGCAAAGCTCCCGTTATGGCTAAAACCTTAAGCATGTCTGCATTGAATATCGCCATTTCTATTGGGTCTAAAAATTCTCTTCTTGCTCCTATCATGGCATCTGCCTTAACGAAAATATAACCAGCTCCAAGCTTCTCAAGCTCATCTTTTATTTTTATTCCTGGGGCATCGCTTATAACGATGGTCGGCTTTTTCTCCACAAGCTTTGAGATAATTTTTTTTGGAAGTGGTAAGGAGCAGTTTGGAGTTATATAAATTACCAAATCGGGATTAAATTCCAAGAGCTTAGAAGTTAGCTCTACCTGCTCTTTCGTCATCTTAGCTCCGCTACTTATAACCTTTACATCTATATCTTCGCGGTCCGCTCTTTCATCGAGCAAAAGCTCGACTAACAAAGAAGTTGCGATATTTCCAGTTTTTAACACCCCTACTCTAATCAATTCCACCACCCTTTTAATTTCTCAATTTCATTCCATACCTCTTCGCTAACTACACTAAATATATCCTCTCCCTTAAGTTCTGCTTTTGTTATTCCTTCATCATAGGGTATGGAACAAGCGACTTCAAGCTCAAGCTTATTTTTAATTATCTCTTCCTCCTCCTTTGCCTTTACTTTGTTCAGCACCACAACTATCTTTGCTATCCCAAGCTGGGATGCAAGCTCTTTTATTCTTCTTGCAGTATCTATGGCTTTTTGGCTGGGCTCAACCACTATAACTAAGCTATCTACTCCCTTAACAACACCTCTACCCAGGTGCTCGATTCCAGCATCCATATCTATTATGAGGTATTCTTCTTTTAAAAGAAGATGTCTAAGCAACGCTTTTAGTAGCGCGCTTTCTGGACAGAAACAACGATTTTCTACTTTTTTAATCGTGCCAAGGACGAGAAGTTTTACACCACAATTGCAGTTAACTCCATATTTATCAAGCAGGTCATCTACCTTTGGGTTAAGCTTAAAAATACCTTGATATGCCATGGTTCTTTCCCGAATAAGGTCGAGCATCTCTGATATGGGTTTTATCTTCACCTTTATTCCAAAGGTAGAAGGCAAGTTAGAATCAGGGTCAGCATCTATTGCAATTACTTTTTTTCCTTCCTTAGCCAAGGCATAGGCTAAAAGCGCCGCTACCGTGGTTTTTCCTACGCCCCCTTTTCCAGAGATTGCTATCTTCATCTTTAACCAAGCTTGACTTTATGGTTTAGCACGTCATCTTCGAGTATTCTCACATTTTTGACTCTTTTGCTTTTGCCTTCTATGTTTGTAAGCACCACGTCTTCGCCATCTACCACGATTTTTATCACATCTCTCATTATTTCTTTGTCTCCCAAATAAACTACCGCCTCGCACATACTTTCACCTCCGGTCCAATACTCTCAAGAAACTCATAGGTTCTTGTTCCTTTGCCTATGAGCATAAATTCTTTTAAATCTTGAGGAGTATCAATATCTATAGATAAAGAAGTTGAGTAATAAATATGATAGCTAATTTTTCTATTCTCAGCCTCTTTAACAAAATCCTCAAAGCTCTTCGAGCTGAAACATTCCTTTATTACATTTGGAGGTCTTCTAAAAAGCGAGGTTATTCCTTTATCATTTGATGGAGAGAGGACTAAGTTATAATTTTCGCCAAGTTTCTCTATCATAGCGATATCTCCTTTCTTTACCAATGGCACATCTCCAGGTAAGAAAAGGGTTGAGTTATAACCCTTTTCCAAGGCATATTTTGTTGCTTTGCCAACAGCATGGTTTAAGCCCTCTTGCTCTTCAACTATTTTTCTAAATTTTCCTTTTAGATTTTCCTTTGGAAAATCTAGAACTATTATAACATCTCTACCTTCTAAAGCAGAAAGGATGTCTGAGAGCATTGTTAGAACAAGCTTTCGTCTCTGCTCTTTATTTAATATTCCTGCTAATCGCGTTTTCGGATTTTTTAGCTTTATGGGTATTATTATCAACATCTAACCTCTCGTCTCCTCTATCAAAGCCTTTATCATGCTTACATAATGCACCGCCATGACATGACAACCTCTTGCTTTCGTTTTCTTTATTTCTTTGATAAGCTCTGAGAAATACTCAAGGTTTATCTCATCATATTTCTCTCTTCTCTTTTTTTTATCAGAGATTTCGCTTGCCTTTTTCATTCTTTCCATGAGTTCTTCTGGAACCTTTACACCCGGAACATGCTTATCGAAGAATTGCGCTACCCCATAAGATTTTAAAGGAAATATGCCTATCAAAATCGGAATTTCTGGTATTGAAAGAGAATCTAAGGTTTCAAAGAACTTTTCTATAGTTGCGATGTCGAATACCACTTGCGTTTGAGCAAACTCTGCTCCTACCTTAATCTTTCTCTCAAATTTCAGAAGCTCTGGCTCTAAAGGATCGGCGTTTGGATTTACCGCCACTCCGACATGAAGCTTAACTTCTCCCTTAATCTTATTTCCTTTTAAGTCTTCTCCTTTGTCTATCATCCTTCTTATCATATAAACGAGCTGAGCAGAATCGAGGTCAAACACCGGCTTAGCTTCTGGAAAATCCCCCAAGCTTGGGTGGTCACCAGTAAGTGCAAGAACGTTTTTAATTCCTAAAGCACATGCACCAAGCAAATCAGAGAAAAGAGCTAATCTGTTTCTATCTCTGCAGGTGAGTTGATAAATGGTTTCAACACCGGCGTCTCTTTGAACAATATATGAGCATACCAAGCTTGAGAAGCACGCATTTGAGCCAGGGTTATCTGTTACATTACAAGCTGTAACATAACCGTTAAGCGATTTTGCTTCTTCAACTATCTCAGCTAAGTCGGTGATTTTTCTTGGCTCAAGCTCGCCCGTGAAAACAAATTTTCCTTCTTTAAGCTCATTCATTAACTTGCTGTTCATATATACTCCCACCTCATTTCTCTAGGAGAGGAACTTTTTCTATAGTCTGCCAGAGGTCTGAATTCTTTGAATATCTCAAGTCTGCCCCGTTTCTTTAATCTCTCCCAGATTTGCACCCATGCGCATGGTTTGGTATATCCTCCTACCTCGCATTTGCCTTGGTATTGCCCCCCACATGGTCCATTGAGCAAACCTTTTGCACACCTCGCTTTAGGGCAAATACCCGCGGTAAGCGCTAAAATGCAATCCCCGCAGGCAATGCATTTTTCTTGAAGAATGCTCAACTCTCTGCTATGCGAACCTATGAACATGGTGTTGCTCGCCGGAAGCACGGGCAAATCAAAAAGCTCTGCAACTGTTTGCACGCCAGCTCCGCACGCCAAAGAAAGGATGCAATCATATTCATTAATTTTATTACTTAGCTCCTCTGCGACGATCTCCCTCTCGCACTGCCTTAGCAGAGAGGAAAAATCCGCAACCACACCAAGCTTTAACTTTATGAGGAGAGCAAGTTCTTCTGCTTGTTTTTCTCCTCCTACATTTTGAACAGCGGTGCAACCATTACATCCCAAAACCAAGATTTTTTTATAACCTTTAATACTATTAAATATCTCCTCAATCTCCTTTCTTTCTGTTACTATCATCTTATCACCCTAAGCAATTCTCTACACTTCTCAACTTCACTTCCAGCAAGCTGTTCAAATTTAACCTTCTTGCTTAACTTTGCTTTCTTCAGCAGATCTTCTACATTTTCAGCAACCTTCTTTGCAAGAGAGCTTCCTACAACATATCTGCAATCTCCATCTTTACATCCGAGCACAATAACCTCCTCTGCTCCTTTAAGAAATGCTTGATAAATCATTGCTTCATTCACAACTCCAGAACACTTTACCTTTATCACCTCAGCTTTTTCTTTGCTTTGCCCTATAGCCAAGCTTGGACAATTTTCGCATGCGAAGATTACGGTCTTTGACCGTAGGTCAAATTTCTGCTTTTCTGGTAGCGAAATAGCTTTGGCAGGGCAAAAGCTTGCACATATTCCACAACCCATACATAGATATGGATCTATTTTTGATATGTTTCCTTTAACCTTAGCGGCGTTAAAGCCGCAGATAGCTTCGCAATTTCCGCAACCACAACACTTTTCTTCATCAACTATAGCTATTGTCTTTGTGATTTCCTTGCTCTCGAGTATTTTCAGCATCTCTAAGGCTATAGCATTGCATTGTGTTTCTATTTCTCTGCCAAGAGAAATGGATGCTAAGAAAATTCCGTCTCTAAGCTCAAAAGGTCTTAGAATAGCATGTTTCTCAAGGAAAAATCCTTCTTTATCCAGAGGAGTTTTCAAGACCTTGGCTATTTTTTTATTTTCTTTGCTTGGGACTAATTTCTCAATAGTTATTATTCTCTCAGCTTTTATTTCAGTAGGTTCTTTTTCATATCTTATGAACTTAATTCCTTTTTTTCTTGCCAAAGTATAATATTTCTCGTCCTTTCCGCAGGTTCTCATGTTTTTATACAGAATGTAAACCTCTCCTTTTATTTTTAAGGCTTTTTTCAAAGCCTTAACGTGGTCACTTCTATCATGCAATATTATCGCGGTGGTCTTAGCATCGCTAACTTTAAAATCTTGCTCTTCAACTTTCTCTACTATCGCTATAGCTCCTACGTTGAGCTTTTCTTTATCAAAGCTTACGTGAAAACTACCAGCACATCCTTCAATACTCGTTGGTTTTTCTTTAGTACTTATTACTTCATAACCATTATTTTTTATAATATCTGCTATTTTGCTTGCGATTTTTGATTTTCCTATGACTAAAGCCCTTGGAACTACTTTTATCTTGAAGTTTCCCTTTTCTTCCTTATGGAAGCGCCCATCCTTCAGTTTTGTCGCAATCGCCTTAGCTTCTGCGATGGCTATTGGAATATCACATGGCGAAGAGCAACAACCTATCGCATATACTTCATCGTTTCCTTGTAAAAAGCCGTATTCATCTTTTTCTACTCCTTCGATTAAGTTAGGAACTAAAGCCGGAGCCAAAACGAGAACATCGAACTCCTCCTCAACAACTTTATCCTTTTCGATATCTTCATAAGTTAATAGTAAACTCGAGCCTTTTCTTTCCACATCCCCTGGTAAAGCTCTTACATATTCAACGCCAAGCTCTTCAGCTTTTGAGAAAATTTCATCATGCTCCTTAGAATATCCTCTTTTATCAATGTAGAAAATCTTGACCTCTGCTTTAAACTTTTCCTTTGTTAAAATCGCTTGTTTGGTAGAATACAAACAACAAATCTTTGAGCAGTAGTTTTTAAACTTCTCACTTCTTGAGCCAACGCAGAGAATGAATCCTACCTTTCTTGGAGAAATTTTACCTTGCTTAAGCAAGGTTTCATACTCTAAGGAGGTAAACACGTTTTTATATTCACCATACCCATATCTTCTCAACGCTTTGCCATTAAGAAGCTTAAATCCGGTTGCAACTATAACCTTATCCGCATGGACTTTTCTTCCGTCCTTGAGAAGGACTTTGTAACCTTTTTTACTTTTTTCTACTTTAACAGCTTCTGAATTTGTATAAACCTTTATTCTTTCGTTGCTTTCAACTTCCTTAATTTTTGGCAATAGTATGCAGGAAGCGCAGTCAAAGGTCGGAAAAACCTTGTCAAGTTTCTCTACTACACCGCCAAGCTTCTCTTCTTTCTCTATTAGATAAACCTCACAACCAAGGTTGGCAAGCTCTAAGGAAGCTTGAATTCCGGCTATGCCACCGCCTATTACTGCTACCGTAGCCATCATTTAATCATGATTTAACATGATATTTAATATTTTTGTATGAGGTTCAATAACTTCTAAGGGTTATGCTTACTTTTGGTCCCGTGCCTTCGAGGAGACTTGGTAACAGCTTGGGAATAAACAACATTCCGCCTAAGATTTGTAGCTATTCTTGTATCTATTGCCAGCTTGGAAGAACCAAAAAAATTCAAGTTCATAGACAGGAGTTTTATAGTATTGATGAAATCGTAAGAAGCGTTGAGGAGAGACTTGAGAGGGTTAAAAATGTAGACTACTTAGCCTTTGTACCGGATGGCGAGCCAACCTTAGACATGAATCTTGGTAAGGAAATAGATGCCTTGAAACAATATGGCATAAGAATTGCGGTAATCACTAATTCTTCTCTAATCTGGGATGAAAAAGTTAGAGAGGAGCTTTCCAAAGCAGAATGGGTTTCTCTAAAGGTAGATGCGGTAAGCAAGGAAATTTGGAAGAAAATCAATCGTCCGCATAAGGCGTTGAATCTTGAAAAAATATTAAATGGGATTAAAGAGTTTAGCAAAGAGTTTGTTACCGAAACTATGTTGATTAATGGTGTAAACGATAATAAGGAAGAACTGAAGAAAATAGCCGATTTTCTCTCAGCTATCGAACCCAAGAAAAGCTATATATCCATTCCTATAAGACCTCCCGCGGAAAAATGGGTTAGGCGTGCAAGCGAGCAAGCGATAAACCTTGCTTATCATATTTTTAGCGAGAGGGGAATTTCCGTGGAGTTTCTTTTGGGTTATGAAGGCAATGAGTTTGCATTTACTGGCAACGTAGAAAAGGACTTGCTTAGCATAACTTCAGTGCATCCCATGCGGAAGGATGCGGTTGAAGAATTTTTAAGAAAAGCTGAAGCCGATTGGAGCGTTATTGAGAGGCTGATTAAAGAAAACAAATTAATTGAAATTGAGTATGGAGGAAATAAGTTTTATATGCGTAGATTATAACATTGAACATGCACATATGCTACAGCCATTGGTATGTTCCTTCTCTAATATTATTTCATATTCCTCACCGCAGGTTTCGCATTGCCAAGAGAGAATCCTCTTGAAGCCATAGCTATAGCTACCTAGAAATAGAAGCTTGCTGTGGCATTTCTCGCAGTAGGGCTTTGATATTTCCATGACTGAATGTTCATTCAAAGGGGTTTAAAAAGTTTTCCTTATGTCCCGCTCAACAAAACTCTTCCAACTTACGAATGGGCGATTTGCCTTTATGATAGTCATCTAAACTCCTTATTGTTATCCCTCCCTTTCTTATGCTGTCCATCGCTTTAACCGCTGCTTCTGCAGCGGTTATTGTAGTTATATAAGGTATTCCAAGATCAACAGCATACCTTCGGATATAAAACCCATCGGTATAAGGTATTTTGCCTGCGGTTGGAGTATTTATTATTAAATCTATTTCCCTTTTGAGCATCATATCAAGAATGTTGGGAGAACCTTCGCTTACCTTTCTAACGAGCCTAGCTCTTACTCCAGCTTTTTCTATGGCCTCCAAGGTTCCGTTGGTTGCGAGAATTTCAAAACCGAGCTCGTATAATTTCTCTGCTATTGACCTAATCTTTGCTCTATCTTCTTTTCTAACG
The DNA here is from genome assembly GCA_965613365.1 of uncultured archaeon. Taxonomy (GTDB): domain Archaea; phylum Hydrothermarchaeota; class Hydrothermarchaeia; order Hydrothermarchaeales; family CAZSVW01; genus CBFDVL01. The sequence goes on from CBFDVL010000018.1 coordinate 15,755, forward strand.
CTTATAAAGACTCTTCCTTTTTTTGGCAAGGTATTGCCAGCCGCCACTTGAGCTTTGTAATAAGCTTTTCCAAAGTCAAAGTCTATTCCCATTACCTCGCCAGTAGACTTCATCTCAGGACCAAGCATGGGGTCTACGCCGGGAAGCTTTGCAAAGGGAAAGACCGCCTCTTTAACAGCTATATGTCGAATCTTTGGTTCTCCAACATAGCCAAGCTCTTTTAAGCTCTTTCCAAGAATAACTTTTGTAGCGAGCTTAGCTAAGGGTATGCCGATCGCTTTGCTAACAAAGGGCACTGTTCTGCTTGCTCTAGGATTAACCTCGAGAACATATACTTTGCCGTTCTTAACGGCGAGTTGGATGTTAAGTAAGCCAATAACATTTAACTCTCTTGCGATTTTTCTTGTGTAATCTTTTATTATTTCTATTGTTCTTCTGCTCAGCGTTTGCGGTGGTAGCACGCAAGCACTATCCCCGCTATGCACGCCCGCATGTTCTATGTGTTCCATGATTCCACCGATAAAAACATCTTTACCATCGGCAACAGCATCGACATCAATTTCTATCGCATTATCCAAAAACTTGTCTATTAGTATAGGACTGTCTCTTATACACATCTCCGAGCCCACGAGACTAGGCATGATCTC
>CBFDVL010000019.1:0-16255 GCA_965613365.1 uncultured archaeon
TTTTCAAGCAGAAGACGGCATACGATATCATGCCTAGTCTCGTGGGCTCGGAGATGTGTATAAGAGACAGTAACTACTTCTATTGCAGCTCCTACGTCTTTGACTTTAGAGTCTTTAACAACGTTTGCCAAGGTAGGACAGAATTTCTCATTCGTGGTAGCGCGCATGAAGTTGTATTTTTTAGAACCTACCTTTGAGCCAGCAGAACATAGCCCACCAGGAAATGGTGTTATAACTCCTTCAATTTTACTTATAGCTTCTACAGCTTTTTCTCCAGCTTTAAGGGCAGTAGCTACGTTTTCTGCCAGTATTATAAAGTTTCCCCCCGCTATACCTTTTGCAATACCTATCTCTCTTTCCACCATAAACTCTCCCAACATTATTGGAATCGCTATAACTTTTCTATCATATAGTTCAAGCTCTCTTTCATAACCATCTCCATAGTATTTTAGCTTGTAGCCAATGTCGAGCTTTTCATCGCTTTCAGTAAGATTCCAAATAGAAGCCGTAGGTGAGGTTAAAACGCACTGAGCTAATCTGTAAAGTAAAGCTTCTTTAATTTTTTTCTTACTCGACCATATCTGAATTGCATACCCCGGTCTATTATCGGGAGTTTTTTCCTCAGGTATAAAAACATCTATTCCCGCTTCTGCATCACATCCTATCATTGAAGTTGCATAACCTGTGGCTTCAGTGGCCGCAATTCTCGCCCATTTTTCGTTAATTGCTGTTATTAAAACCCTCGAATACCATGCCTCAAATGCCTCTGCAAATGTTTTCTCTATCTCTACCATAAAATTTGTAAAGGTATCAGAATTATAAAAATATTATTGGTTCTTAGGCAGCTCAACATAAAATATACTTCCCCTTGGTTTATTATCCTCGACCCATACTCTACCATTATGCAACTCTACCAAACGCTTAACTATTGCTAAACCCAACCCTGAGCCTTTGACTCCTTCTTTTTTGATTCTTTTGAATCTTTCGAATATGCTTTTTTTGTATTCGTCAGGAATTCCTGTTCCTTCGTCTTTGACGTAGCATAGAATTTTGTTATTTTTTTCTTGTAAGCCAACCTCTATGGTTGTGTTTTCAGGGCTATATTTCATTGCATTTGAGATCAGGTTGGAGAATACTTCCCTAATTATTGGATTTGCTTCTATTATAATCTCCTTACTAGGAAGATTAGCTTTTATTTTTATTCTTTTTTCATTAGATATCTGTGAATAATCCTCTATTACTTCGTTAATTATCTCTCTAAGTTCTATTTGCTTGAATTCAAGCTTTTCTTTGCTTTCAAGCTTTCCTAGGAGAGAAGCCCTTTCAATAAGACTTTTAACTTTCTCCACATTTTTGAGTATAAGATTGAGTTCTCTTCTGATATCTTCTCTGTCTTCCTCTTCTAATACAAGCCTACTCATTCCTTCTATTACAGATATTGGGTTAAGCAAATCGTGCCTTAGAATATCTATAAATATGTCCTTTAACTTATTCGTCTTCTCAAGCTCCTCTGCGTATTTTCTCAGCTCGCTTCCAGCCTTTTTCTTCTCGGTTATATCAACAAGATTCCCCATTACTGCTGGTTTGCTACTGTAGTTTATCTGAGTAGCTCTCATCTCAACCCACTTGGTTTTACCATCTTTTGTTATAACTTTTATTTCATATTGTTCTGGAATCTTTTCTCCTCTTTCTCTCTTTAACCCTCTCTCTTTTACGATTTCTCTATGATCAGGATGCACAAGTTTCCAGAATTCCTTTCCAATGAGTTCTTCTTTACTATATCCAAAAATATCACAAAATTTTTGGTTTACAAAAATAAATTTTCCATTTTGAAAAATGTAAACTCCCGTGAGCGATTTTTCAGTTAGTGTCCTGTATTTTTCTTCTGATTCTCTGAGTTTTTCCTCTATTCGCTTTCTTTTTGTTATGTCTCTGAAAGCCTCTATCACGCCTATAATTTTCCCTTCTGAATCTTTTAACGGAATAGCTATATGACGTGTCCATATTTTCCCTTTTTTACTTTTTCTTAATTTCTCTTCATACATCACAGATTCGCCTAAAAGAACCCTCTTTAGGGTGCAAAACCCTGTTCCACATGCATCACTTGGAAAAACATCAAAACATTTTGCTCCTATTTGTTTTTCAATAGGCACGCCTGAAATTTCAGCCATCCTTGAATTAACCATTATGATATTAAAGTCTTTGTCTATGATTCTCATAGCTTCTTCTGTTCCTTCATAAATACTTCTTAGCTTGTTTTCATATTTGATTCTTTTATTGCATTCATTATAAAGAAGGTAGAGTACAGGAGAGATTAGGATTAATAAAGCTATAGAATTCAGCAAAACACGAATATAAGGCTTATAGATACTACCCTCTGCGGATGGGATACCTACAAATTCAAACACCAGCATAATTGCTGTTTCTACCACAAAAATGCCTATACCAAGTAATATAACGATTTTAAGTGGGGATTTTATTTTTTCCATTTCTATTATGCTCCAATTTATTTTAAAATTGCCGATGAAAATTATGAAATTATGAGAATTCAATTTTTTTCTTACTTCTCTACTTTTCTTGTGAATGAAAAACACTAGTAATTAGTTGTCGTTGTTTATTATGTTGTTTTATATAATGTTTAACCTTCAAATATATTAATATACCCCAGGTTTTAAACTATTATATAATGAGATATTCAGAAATAGTTGAGGTCTACGAGGAAATAGAAGCTACAACAAAAAGGCTCGAGATGACTGATTATCTGGTTAAACTTTTTAAGAAGACTCCCAAAGAACTTGTAGATAAAGTTGTTTATCTAACTCAGGGGAAGCTTTATCCAGATTTCGTTGGTATAGAGCTTGGAATTGCAGAAAAGCTTGCGATAAGGGCAATTTCTCAGGCTTATAATACTACGACCAATGAAGTAGAAGAAAAATTTAAAGAACTTGGAGACCTAGGTTTAGTAGCAAAAGAACTTGCAGCTAGAAAAAAGCGTATTACTTTACTTTCCCAACCATTAACTGTAGAGAAAGTATATCAAACCTTCGATAAAATTGCAAGAGCTGGGGGAGAGAGGAGTGTGAAGTTCAAACTAAGATATCTCTCAAGCTTACTTATAGACGCAACGCCAGAAGAAGCTAAGTACATAATAAGAACCATAACTGGGAATCTAAGGCTTGGTATAGCTGATATGACTATCTTAGATGCACTTGCAATAGCTTATACTGGTAGCAAGGAGAATCGAAGCTTAATAGAAAGAGCCTATAATCTAAGCTCAGACCTTGGAGACGTTGCAAAAACGCTTGTGGAGCAGGGGTTGGAAGGGATAAAGGCATATCATGTACGCGTAGGAAGACCAATAAGAATGATGCTTGCTCAACGACTAACCGAAGCAGAGGAAATTCTTGAGAAGCTTGGCGGCAAAGCGGCATGCGAATGGAAATACGATGGAGAAAGAATACAAGTGCATAAAGATAACAATAACGTTATACTCTTCTCAAGGAGACTTGAGAATATAACTTCTCAATACCCCGATATTTGCAAGCTCGTACTTGAGAATCTTAAAGTTAAAGAAGCAATTGTGGAGGGAGAATGCGTTGCAGTTAGCCCAGAGACGGGGGAGCTTCTTCCATTTCAAGAGTTAATGCATCGCAGGAGGAAATATGGAATAGCTGAAGCGGTCGAGAAATTTCCAGCGAGCTTATTCCTCTTCGACGCTTTATACATAGACGGCGAAGACTTGACCCAAAAAACCTATTCGGAGAGAAGAAAAAGACTTGAAGATATTGTTGAAATAAAGGAGAGGATAAGGCTTACAGAAGCTCTTGTTACTAAGGATGCCAAAGAAGTTGAGAAGTTTTTCAACGAAGCAATTGAAGCTGGATGTGAAGGGCTAATACTCAAAGCTTTGAATGGTATATACCAAGCAGGAGCAAGGGGATGGTTATGGATCAAGCTTAAAAAGAGCTATGAGTCAAAGATGATTGAACCCATAGATGTTGTGATAGTTGGAGCCTTCCACGGCAGAGGTAAGCGCTCTGGGAGCTACGGAGCTTTGCTTGCTGCGGTATATGATAAGGAAAGAGATATCTTTACAACGATATGCAAGGTGGGAAGCGGGTTTACAGACGAAGACTTGGAAAAACTCCCCGAAATACTCTCAAAATATAAAATACCTCATATTCACCCAAGAGTTAATAGCGAGATGGAAGCGGATGCTTGGTTTACGCCAGCAATAGTAATAGAAATAATAGGAGATGAGCTAACTTTAAGTCCAGTGCATACTACAGCTTATGGTAAAATAAGAAAAGATGCTGGTATCGCAGTGCGATTCCCAAGATTTACTGGAAGATGGAGGTTTGATAAATCTCCCGAGGATGCAACAACGGTAAAAGAGATAATTGATATGTATAACGCTCAACTGAAGAGGGTGGAAGAATAAATTAACAAAAAAATCTCAACAAAAGCTCACTAAGTCTTGAGAGCTTGTAATATTTGTGCTGAGTTCTTGTCTCTTTCTTAGGCTTTGCTCTTCTGTGCTTTCTTTTTAGAAGCTTTGTTTTACACTCTGCTATCAATCCAAAGCTTAGTAGCTTGGTGATAATGCTCCTTGCTTCGTCAATCTGCAAGGAAAAAACCTTTGCTATTTGCTTGACATGCTCATGCTTAGCCTTTCTTAGAAATTTAAGTATTTCTAAAGTTTTTTCGTTCTCTACAAGGTCTGTTAGATACGCAGAGAAATCTTTCTTAATCTCTCTCAGAAGAAGTTCGCCTTCTTTTGTTAATTTATAGTAGGTATGATGCTTATGCACCTCATGGCTAAGCTTAAATCTTGCCTTAGTTCGCTTTATTGAAGAGCCATGACTACGCTCAATAATCTTTATATCTTCAAGCTCTTTTAGAGCTTGGTCTACAATACTTTGTTCTGTTTTCAAAACCTTTGCGATTGATTTAGCATAATCTATGTTTGCCTTAGAAAGGTGAGCTAGTATGTATATGTGGAGAGGGCTAAGGTTGTTCATTTTGATTTTTTAGATTTACATTCAGGATTTATACAACTTAAAATCCTTCTCCTTTTAAACGGTATTGAAACCATAGGCATTCCACAATGCTCACATATTTTATCTGTAACCTTGATTCCTTTTTTCTGAGGAAGCGGAAAGGAAGTAGAGCATTTTGGATAGTTTGAGCAACCTATGAAAATCTTCTTCGTTTTTTTGGATTTTATTATTCTCAGCTCTCCACCGCAGTTTGGACATTTTCCTACAATTGAGTTACTTTTTATTATTTCTCCAAGCGTTAAACCTATCTCCTCCTCTTTTTTCTTAAAATCTTCCATTATTTTTTGGAGATGGAGCTTAGCTTCCTTTAGAACATTTTCCTTGGTTTCTTCGCCCTTTCTTATGCTTTCAATTTTTCTTTCAAACTCTCTTGTTAGTTCTTCGCTTATTATCTCTGGAACATACTTTTTCAGTGCTTCTATTACAGCAAAGCCGAGCTTTGTTACTCTTATTGGATTTCCTTCAATGTATCCCCTCTTGTAAAGCGTATCTACTATCTCCGCCCTAGTTGCTTTTGTTCCAAGTTCTCTCTTCTCAAGCTCCTTTACCAAGGAAGCCGGATTAAATCTTGCTGGAGGAGAGGTCTTCTTTTCTTCTGCCTTAATATTTAAGACCTTTACTTCATCTTTTGGTTTAAGCTCTGGCAGTAGCTTCTCTTCTATCTTGGCATAAGGATACAAGCTTAGCCAACCTTTATCAATTGTTTTTACGCCAGAGAAAAGATATTTTTCTTGACCTATGAGACATTCTCCAGAAGTTCTTTCAACTTTTGCAGGGCTACCAAAAACCGCAAGGAATCTATGAACTATCAAGCTGTAAAGCTTCTCCTCGTCTTTGGTTAAACTCTTGGGAATAACTCCCGTTGGAAAAATTGCGGGATGTGCTGGGTCTTCCTTTGCTCCCTGTCTTGGTTTTAAAGTTTTCTTTGTTAATAGCATCTCCGCGTATTTCCTAAATTTCTCTGCCTTTGCAAGACTTCTAATTATTCTTTCATATCCTATGCTTGGAGGAAGTTTTTGAGAAGAGGTTCTCGGATAGGAGATATAGCCAGCTTCATACAAAGCTTGAGCTAAATCCTGAGTTTTCTTTGGAATAAAACCAAAGATTCTGTAAGCTTCTATTTGCAAGCTTCCGAGGTCAAAAGGTACCGGAGGAAGCTTTCTTGTTATGCTTTTTTCAACCTTTGTTATTATCGCAAACTTTGATTTTGAATTTTCTAAAATTCTTTTTACCTCATTTTTGTCAGAGAGTCTGCCTTTCTTGTGCTTTGCAATAAATTTTATCCCTTTTTCAAGCTCAGCATAGATCTCCCAGTATATCTTAGGAACGAAACTTTCTATTTTCTTCTCTCTCTCAACGAGTATCGCCAACGCCGGAGTTTGAACTCTGCCAGCGGAGATTATGGCATATCGCTTTGAGGCTTTTTTTACCGCAAGCGTCAGTGCTCTGCTCGTGTTTATTCCCCAGTACCAGTCGAGAATATGCCTGGTTTCTCCAGCATCTACAAGCTTCAAATCAACCTCTATTGGTTCAAAAAAACTTCTGGAGAGCTCCCCTTTTGTTAAAGTTGAAAATTTCATCCTTTTCAATGGGCGTCGCCCATTAGAGAGGAAGCGATAGATGTTATAGCCAAGAAGCTCTCCTTCAATGTCATAATCCGTTGCTATTATAACCTCCTTTGCCTTTTTTGAAAGCTTGGAAATCGTATCAATGTATTTTTTTGTATAAGCTTTGCCCTTCTCAACCTTGTATATCTCTCTCCACTCCACGTCAAAAACAGGGTAGCTCCATCTCTTCGAAACCTGAGCTAAGGTATAAAGATGACCTGCTGCTGAGGCTATTACTATACTCTCACCATTGAGTTCAACTTTATAATAATAAACTTTGCTTTTAACCCTTTTATAGCTCTTTGAGAGAGCTTCTGCTATTTTCTTAGAAACCTTTGGCTTTTCTGTGATTATAAGCTTCATGTTCTCAAACCGTAATTTTTTTAAATCTTATCCCAATACCAAGTTTTATGCAAATAGAATTTTCTCATAGAATTAAAAGTTTACCCCCTTATTTGTTTGCAGAACTTGATAAAAAAATAGCAGAGAAGAAGAAAGAAGGCAAAGAAATAATAAGTTTTGGCGTTGGTGATCCTGACTTGCCAACGCCTGAGCATATAGTTAAAGCTTGTTGTGAGGCTGCAAAAAAACCTGAGAACCATAGATATCCAAGCTATGAAGGAATGCTTGAGTTTAGAGAAGCCGTAGCAGAGAGGTGCAAGAGAGATTATGGGCTAAGCTTAGACCCGGAGAGAGAAATAATAGCTTTAATAGGCTCAAAAGAAGGTATACACAACTTTCCTTTTGCGTTTGTCAATCCCGGCGATTATGTGCTTTATCCCGATCCTGGCTATCCTGTTTATAAAACATCAGCTATTTTTGCCTGCGCTAAGCCTTATGCAATGCCCCTGAAAAAAGAAAACAATTTTTTACCAGATTTAGATAAGATTCCAGGTGAGGTAGCAAGAAAAGCAAAAATAATGTGGATAAATTATCCCAACAATCCCACCTCTGCCATAGCAACGAAAGATTTTTATAGAGAAGTTATAGATTTTGCTCAGGATTACAACATAATAGTTGCTTCAGACGAAGCATACTCAAAGATGACCTTCGATGACTACAAAGCACCGAGCTTCCTTGAAGTAGAAGGAGCCTACGAAGTTGGCATAGTCTTTGACTCGCTATCAAAAACCTATAACATGACTGGCTGGAGAATTGCTTATGCCTTCGGAAATGAAAAAATAATCGATGGACTTAAAAAAGTCAAAACCAATGTTGATTCTGGGGTTTCGCAAATAATTCAAGAAGCGGCAATAGTGGCTTTAACATCTTCTCAAGATTGCATTCGTGAAACTCTAAAAATATATCAGACGAGAAGAGATTTACTATATTCTGGGCTAAGAGAACTTGGATTAAAATGCGAGAAGCCAAAAGCAACTTTCTACCTCTGGGTAGAGGTGCCAGAGGGCAAGGGAAGCATAGAGTTTGCAACAGAGCTCCTCGATAAGGCTGGAGTGGTCTGCACACCGGGAATAGGATTTGGCGAGCATGGGGAAGGCTTTGTGAGATTTGCTCTAACACAAAATGAAGAAAAAATAAAAAAAGCATTAAAAAAAATGAGGGAGGTGATGTAAGGGTGATCCGAGTAGGATTGCACCTTGTGGTTGAGCTTTATGGCTGTAAAAGAGAAGATATCTCCACATTAGAGGTTTATAAAGAAAAAATTGAGAGGGTTGTTAATAAATCTGGAGTAACCGTTTTGAGTTCCTACCACCATCAGTTTAATCCCCATGGGGTTACATCTATATTTTTGCTTGCGGAGTCTCACTTTACCGTGCATACTTGGCCCGAGTATAACTACATGGCAGTAGATATCTTTACCTGTGGTTCGACAGAAAAAGCATGGCAAGTTTTGGAATGCTTAAAAGAAGAGTTCAAACCCGTGAAGGTTAAGGTAATTGATATAATAAGAGGTATTCCATATGAAGAAGTGCAGAGAGTTAGTGCTCCGATCCCTGAGTGAAAGGGAAAAGAGCTTCTGGGAATTGATAGATGAGAACGAGTATGACATTAAAACAGTAATAGCAACAATAAATGAGCTTCTTGGAAAGGAAATCGAGTTTAATGAAAAAGAAAAAAAATTTCGGATTAAGGAACCATTGAATTATACATACATTAATCTTAGGTGCAAGCATTGTAATGGCAGGGGATATACCAAGGATCATTTTGAAGACGTTTTAAATAAATTTGTAGAGATAACCAAGGAGAGACCTTTGCCTATAGCCGATTACGACCAGGGTTTTATAATTCCCACAGATCTAGCATTGAAAGCGAGCTTTATGTATCAGCGTGGTGATATCGTTGATAGGGAAATTCTTGTTTTGGGAGATGATGATTTATATAGCATATTCTTAGGTCTAACAAAGCTTCCAAAGCGCGTTGTTGTTTTAGATATTGATGAAAGGATTATTGATTTTGTTAATAAAGTTGCTGAGAATGAAAATTTGAGAATAGAAGCTATAAGGCAAGATTTAAGTAAGGGTCTTCCTGAGGGCATAGGAAAGTTTGATGCTTTTGTTTCCGAGCCGCCCGAGTCTTTTTTGGGATTTAAGATATTTCTTGACCGTGGTATTAAGTCTTTAAAAGGCATTGGTTCTTCAGGCTATTTTGGTTTAACTAGATTAGAATCTTCATGGGCGAAGTGGAGATGGATTGAGAAGCTTGTAATAGATAACGATTTTGCAATAACAGATATAATAAGAGATTTTAGCATTTATCCCGAGAGGGAAAATAAATGGGAGGACTTTTATAATCATTATAAGATGATGAAGAAAATTAAAGTTAATGTAGGCTTACCCGACATCGACTGGTATAAGTCTGCTCTCATAAGAATAGAAAAGGTTGAGAGGATAAAGGAAGACTGGAGCGATTTGTATATGGACGAAGAAACCTTAGCTACTCCCAAGCCATTTGAAGGTGGATAGATGAGAGAACACTTTGGAAGTAGGGAAGAGCATTTAACCATAGGCAATGTTGATGTAGTTGAACTTGCAGATAGGTTTGGTACTCCTCTTTATGTTATTGACGAACAAAGAGTAAGGCAGAGATATAGGGAGTTTTACCAAGCCTTTGCCAAAGCTTATCCAAAGGTTAAAGTCATGTATTCCTACAAGGCAAACACCAGCTTAGCTGTTTTACATATTCTTCGCCAAGAAGGAGCTGGAGCTGATGTTGTTTCTGGAGGAGAGCTTTATCTTGCCCTGCAGGTTGGACTTAAACCAAAGGATATAATGTTTACTGGAAATAATAAGACAAATGAAGAACTTGAGCTTGCGGTTGATAGCGGAGTAATAATAAACCTTGATTCTATTCATGAAATCCATAGATTGGAGAGAATATGTAGGAAAAAGGGAAAAAAAGCCGAGATTTCTTTTAGAGTAAATCCAGCGATTTCCCCTGAGACCCATCCCCATTTGGCAACAGGATTAAGGGAAAGCAAGTTTGGAATTCAGGAGAGCGAGGTTTTACAAGCTTATAAGCTTGCAAATAGCCCAGAGCATTTGGAGATTAAAGGAATACACATGCACATAGGTTCGCAGATAATCTCAACTAAGCCCTATGAAGAAGCTGTTGAAAAGCTTTTGAACCTTGTGGGCATGCTTAAGGATAATGGGATTGAGCTAAGCTTTATTGACATAGGTGGGGGAGTGGGAATAAGATACAAAAAAGAAAGTAAGTATATAACTCCAGAAGAGCTTGCTTCTGCAATAATACCGATAATCAAGAATAAGATAAAGGAATATAATCTCAATACACCGTCTTTGTTCTTGGAGCCGGGGAGATATATCGTAGGAGATGCAGGAATACTTCTTACAAGAGTGACAACAATAAAGCAAGGGTTTAAAAAATTCGTAGGCATAGACGCTGGCTTTAATGTACTGATGAGACCTGTGCTTTATCAAGCTTACCATGAAGTTATAGTTGCGAACAAAGTAAATGCTAGGGCAAAGGAGAAAGTAGATATCGCTGGAAATATATGCGAGTCAGGAGACATACTTGCAAGAGATAGGGAATTACCAGAAGTTGAAGAAGGAGATATAATCGCCTTTCTTGATGCTGGAGCATATGGCATAGTAATGGCTTCAAGATATAATTCAAGACCTCTTCCTGCTGAGGTTCTTGTTAATAATGGGAAATATGAACTTATTAGGGAAAGAGAAAGCTATAATGATTTGATTTCAAGGCAAAGAATTCCATCAAGATTGTTAGGAGGTAAAAGATGAAAACTTCTAAGATTTCGGGCTTTTATAAGCTTAGTATAGAAGAAAGGCTTAAAATAGTTAAGGAATTCGCAAACTTAAGCGACGAAGAGGTCGAGATTTTAAAAAATACTGGATGCATGAAAATAGATCAAGTGGATAGAATGATAGAGAATGTGATAGGAGCAATGGAAGTGCCTCTCGGTATAGCTGTTAATTTTCGTATAAATAACAAAGATTACCTAATACCCATGGCAATAGAAGAACCGAGCGTTGTTGCGGCGGCGAGTTATGCCGCTAAGCTTGCAAGACCAAAAGGTGGTTTTTTTGCAGAGTGCGATAGCTCGCTGATGATAGGTCAAATCCAACTTACCAATATAGAGAACCCCTACTTTACGAAGATGGTGATTCTTTCAGAAAAGGAGAATATTTTAAAAATTGCAAATGCTCAGGATAAGATACTAGTTAAGCTTGGAGGAGGAGCAAAAGACTTAGAGGTTAGGGTGATCGACACAATAAAAGGTAAAATGCTTGTGGTTCATTTAATTGTAGATTGCTTAGATGCTATGGGAGCAAACGCTGTCAATACGATGTGCGAGGCTGTAGCTCCTTACATAGAGGAGATAACTTCTGGTAAGGTTTACCTTAGAATAATCTCAAATCTCGCAACTTATAGGCTCGCGAGAGCTAGAGCAATATTTGGCAAAGATATCATTGGAGAGGAAACCATAGAAGGGATATTAAATGCCTATGCTTTTGCTCTCGCTGATCCTTATAGAGCAGCTACGCATAATAAAGGGATAATGAATGGTATTATAGCTGTAGCCTTAGCTACTGGAAACGATACTCGCGCTTTGGAAGCTGGAGCTCATGCTTATGCTTCGATAAGTGGATATAAGCCATTGACAACCTATGAGAAGAATAAAGATGGTGATCTCGTCGCTACCATAGAGCTTCCTATGGCTGTAGGCACAATAGGTGGGGCTACAAAAGTTCACCCTGTTGCAAAGACTTGCTTAAAAATCCTTGGGGTTAAAACCGCGAGGGAACTTGCTCAAGTTCTTGCCTCTGTTGGCTTGGCCCAGAACTTCGCTGCTCTTAGAGCTTTGGCTACAGAGGGTATTCAACGCGGCCATATGGAATTGCATGCAAGGAATATCGCGGTAATGGCGGGAGCAGAGGGCGAGGAAATAGATGTAGTTGTAGAAAGAATGGTAAAGGAAAAGAAAATAAGCATGGACAGAGCAAAAGAGATTCTAAAGGAGCTTAGAGCTTAAAACAAGAAATACAAGGAAAGTTATACTTCTGCCTCTCTTCAGAATTTTTTTCCTTTAACTTTGCTCAAATCAAACTTCGCTGTCTCAGCTATCGCCATAACAGCCATTACTCCTGCCTGAACAGGATCAGTAACTACCAAATCGCAGACCTCTGGAACAGAGCCCGCCATGTTAAGAGAGATCACCGGTATGCCATGCTTCTCTCTAAGCTCTTTAACTGCTTGCGTGACCTTGCCTCCCATTAGCGAACCCGCGAGAACAAGAATAGCTGCTCTATGTAGCCTTGCAACCGCTTTAACCGCTTCTGCGAGATTTTCTTCACCTACCAAGGGAATGGTATCCACGCTTATTTTCTCTCCTCTTAGATTATGCCTATCTGCTTCGCTTATCGCTCCATGCACCACTTGCGTTACCTGTGCACCCCCTCCAATCACTATTACTCTCTTTCCATAAACTTCCTTGAAAGGCTTATGCCTTTCAACCGATAAAACACTTTCAATGTTTTTTATTTCTTCTATCAACTTTTCAATGTTTTTTACATCTGCAAGCTCAAAATAAATTTGTGCTATACTATCTTTTAAAAATTGCTGAACATACTCTATATTAATCTCATGACTTGCAATTATTGTGGTTATATCCCTAAGTAGTCCTTTTCTATCCTTTGCAGTGATGGTAATTCCTATCTGCATAATATAAAATTATGCAAAAGCATAATAAAAAGTATTGCCTAAATCTAAAGCATGCCTCTAAAAACAATAGATTTGAAAGACGAAAAAGTAGTAATTCTTGACCAAACTTTACTGCCTAACGAAGTTAGGTATATAGAATGCGAAACCATAGAGTGCATAGCTCATGCTATAAAAAGGCTAAGCATAAGAGGCGCGCCGGCGATAGGAGTAGCGGCTGCTTTTGCTCTTGCTTTGACCGCTTTAAAAAACGTCAATAAGAGTAGAGAGGCTATAATAAAAGAGCTTGAAAAAGCTTATGATATTATTCATTCAACTAGACCTACCGCTGTAAATCTATTCTGGGCTTTGGACAGGGTAATGAAGGTCGCAAGAAGCTCGGAGAAACCATGCGAGGCGGTGGTAAAGGAAGCGCTAAGAATTTACCACGAAGATATAGCTATGAATAAAAAGCTTGGATATTATGGGGCAGAGCTTATCGAAGATGGAGACGTAATACTAACGCATTGCAACGCCGGAGCTTTAGCTACCGCAGGTTATGGCACTGCATTGGGAGTAATAAGAGCTGCATGGGAGCAAGGGAAGAGAATTAAGGTGATAGCAAGAGAAACAAGACCCTTGCTACAGGGGGCAAGACTTACAGCATGGGAGCTTGTAGAAGAAGGAATACCCGTAACCGTGATTTGCGACTCTTCTGCCGGCTTAGTAATGAGAAAGCATGGCGTTACCAAAGTTATTGTTGGAGCTGATAGAATCGCAAGCAATGGAGATACTGCAAATAAGATAGGAACTTATTCCTTGGCTATCTTAGCCAGAGAACATCGCATTCCGTTCTATGTCGCTGCTCCTACGTCTACGATTGATTTAAATATAAAGAGCGGGGAGGAAATACCGATAGAATACAGGGACGAAAAGGAGATTATATACTTCAACAATAAAAGAATTGTAGCCGAAGGTGCAGAGGTTTTAAACCCTGCTTTTGATGTCACTCCAGCAAAATATATCTCGGCTATAATAACAGAGAAAGGTTTAATCGCTCCACCCTATGAGGAGAATATAAAGAAGGTGGTTAAATGAGCATAGAAGAGAAATCTTTGATTTCTCAAGCTGAGAGAGTATTAAAAGAGCTTTCAGAAGCTCTTGGCGAAATAAACCTGAAAGAAACCTACTATGTGGTTGAGGAAATAAATGTTACTCGAGAGGATGGAAAACCAAGATTGAAAGATGATTTTAGAGAAATCACAAATAAAAACGCACCAAAGATGGATGAAGATGGATATTTCATAATGGAAGTAGGAAAATGGGTGGAATAATGTCAGTAGAAGAGAAAGTTTCCCTTTTTCTTGATAAAATCGAGCAGAAAGATAAAGAGATAAATGCATTCATCGATATAAACAGTAAAGCCTTAGAAGAAGCAAGATACGTTGACAAAAAAATCAAAGAAGGTAAGGCAGGTAAGTTAGCAGGCTTTGTTATAGCAGTAAAATCAAATATAAACGTTAAAGGGTTGAGAGCAACCTGTGCTTCGAAAACCTTAGAGAATTACGTTGCTCCTTATGATGCCACGGTTATAGAGAGGATTAAACAAGAGGATGGGGTAATAATAGGTATGACGAACATGGATGAGTTTGCCTGCGGAAGCTCTGGAGAAACAAGTTACTTTGGTGCAACTCAAAATCCCTCGGCGAAGGGAAGAATTCCTGGTGGTTCTTCCTCTGGTTCTGCAGCAGCGGTAGCGGCGGAGTTTTGCGATATCGCTTTAGGCTCGGATACTGGAGGAAGTATTCGCAACCCTGCTTCGCACTGCGGAGTTCTTGGACTTAAGCCGACCTATGGCTTAGTGCCGAGATACGGGCTAATAGACCTTGCAATGAGCTTAGACCAAATAGGACCTCTCGCGAGGGATGTGCATCCGTTAGCTCTTTTACTTGAGGTGATCTCTGGTTATAATCCAAAGGAATGCACCACTCTTAAGGTCGAGAATCTGAGATTCTCAGAAAATTTGACCAAAGACATTTCAAACTATAAAATAGGTGTAGCAAAAGAGTTCGAGGAGGTAACAGATAAGAACATAATGGCTGAGATAAAAAAATGCTTAAACAAACTTGAAAATCAAGGTGTAGAGATAGTTTATGTTGATTTGCCTAACCTTGACAAAGGATTACCAACCTATTACCTTACCGTTTTTGTTGAATTCTTCTCCGCTACGAGAAAATTTGATGGTAGAAGATATGGGTATAAAATCGAAGAGGTTTGTGGAGAAGAAGTTTTACGAAGAATAATGCTTGGGAGATACATATCAAAAAAGGAGTATAGAGGTAAGTATTACAAAAAAGCCTTACAATTCAGGTCTTTGATAAAAGAGGAACTTTTAAATGCTCTCAGCGGTGTAGATTTGATCGCCGGACCCACTGTTCCTCGTTTGCCTCATAGACTTGGGGAGAAAATTGAAGACCCCATGGTTATGTATAGCTATGATATTCTAACGGTTATAGCTAATTTAGCGGGTATTCCAGCCGGAGTAATAAAAGCTGGCGAGGTTAATGACATACCAGTGGGCTTACAATTGCAAGCCAAGCCGCTTGAGGAGCAGAAGATTCTTAATACTATGCTTTGTCTGGAGGAGCTGACATGAAGGTAACAATCGGTTTTGAGATTCACGAGCAGCTTGCCACGAAAACAAAGCTCTTTTGCAATTGTCCAACAAACTACAGAGAGGTTAAGCCAAATACAAATGTCTGCGAGGTTTGCACCGGCATGCCGGGAGCTAAGCCTTTTCCACCAAATCAAAAAGCAATAGATGCTGTTATAGAAATAGCATTGATGCTCAATTGCGAGATAGTCAAAGAGCCAATATATATTCAGAGAAAGCACTATGACTATCCCGATTTGCCCTCTGGTTATCAAAGAACTTCTTTACCGATAGGTAAGAATGGCGAACTCAATGGCATTGGCATATGGGAGGTTCATCTCGAAGAAGACCCGGGAAAGTATGACCCCGTCACTGGCAGAGTGGATTATAACCGCTCCGGCATACCCCTAGTGGAGATAGTCACTGCACCAGAGATTCATTCACCAGAGGAGGCGAGAGAGTTTCTAAAGGAGCTCGTCAAGGTTTTAAGCTACACCGGCAAGGTTAGAAAAGAAGGCGGAACCATGCGAATGGACACAAACATATCGATAGAAGGAGGAGCGAGGGTAGAAATCAAAAACATAAACTCGATTAAAGGCGCTTACAAGGCTTTGAAATTTGAAATAACGAGGCAAAAAAACCTGATTAAAAGAGGAATAAAAATAAAGCGAGAAACCAGGGCATTTCTTGAAGAGCAGATGATCACAAGAGCAATGAGAACAAAAGAACAAGCGGAAGACTATCGTTACATCCCAGACCCCGACATTCCTCCGATAGTAATATCAAATGAGAAA
>CBFDVL010000020.1:0-15851 GCA_965613365.1 uncultured archaeon
ACTTTGTATTTATCTCTTAAATTGCGTAGCTCGTCTTTTTTATTCTTTTTAATTTTTAAATCTTCTATTATATCGGCTATTTTTAGTTTATCATCTTCTAAAAAAGTTTTTAATGGTTTTTTCAAGTAATTTTCAACTAATTCATCCCTTTTCTTATCTTTTTTTAATTCTTTGCTTATTATGCCAATTATGGACAAGATTCTCAGTTCTAATATTGATAGCTCCTCCTCTATTTTTTTCTTAGCTGTAGCTTCTAATTTTATAGCGTTAAGCTCTTTTTCAAGATTCTCTATCTCTTTATTTAAAGTTTGAATTTCTTTATTCTTTTTATTTATTTTTTGTTCTATTTTTTTATATTTTTCTTTATAATGCTTTAATTCATCTTTTTTATAACGAGCGATTTTCCTTTTTTCGACTTCTTTGCCTATCTCTTGCTGAATTTCTATAATTTTATTGAATATCCCACCAAGCTTTAAAACTTCTTCTTCAAAAACTATTGCAACAAGCTTGCCTTGGTTTAGCTGGAAGCTCTGAATTGTTTTAAGGGATTTTATAACATTTTTGTTGAATTCTTCGAGTTCTTCCTCATTTTCTGGCTTGAACCTGACCATATCTTCTAGAGCTTGAGAAATCCCCTTTATATATAAAGGAAAAGCGGTTGCTACTGGTTTGTAAACTCTCTCTGGCAATCTCTTACCTTCAAGTTCCTTTATAATTTCTTTGGCTTGTTTATTATAATGGAAAATCTTCTCAACATTGTCTAATTCATCTTTTTTACCAAAGAATTTTTGAAATAATTTCATTTAAGTTCCAAGCTCCCAGCTTTTCAAGTATTTCTCTTGCTCTTTTGTTAGCTTGTCTATATTTATGCCCATGCTCTTAAGCTTTAGCCTTGCTACTTCCTTGTCTATTTCCTCCGGCACAGAATAAACCTTTGGTTTAAGCTTTTCTCCTTCCTTTTTTATGTATTCTGCGCATAATGCTTGGTTAGCAAAGCTCATATCCATAACGCTTGCGGGGTGCCCCTCTGCGGCAGCAAGGTTTATTAGTCTCCCCTCGCCGAGCAAGAAGATTTTTCTTCCATCCTCAAGCTCATACTCATCCACATATTCTCTAATTCTCCTTTTCTTAACTGCAAGCTTTTCTAAAGCTTTGATATCTATCTCAACGTTAAAATGACCAGAATTAGCTACTATTGCACCACTTTTCATTTCTTTAAAATGCTCTTCCCTTATAACATTTATATCTCCAGTCACCGTAACAAATATATCTCCTATTTTTGAAGCCTCGCTCATAGGCATTACTCTGTAGCCATCCATCACAGCTTCCAAAGCTTTTAAAGGGTCAACCTCTGTTATTATTACGTTAGCTCCCATCCCCCTTGCCCGCATTGCTATTCCTCTTCCGCACCACCCGTAACCAGCTACAACAAAATTTTTTCCAGCGAGTAGCACATTGGTAGCTCTTAGTATGCCATCTATTGTTGATTGCCCAGTTCCATAGCGATTGTCAAAGAAATGCTTTGTCTTAGCATCATTAACAGCTATTACTGGAAACTTTAAGACTCCCTGCTCTTGCATGCTCCTGAACCTTATAACTCCAGTTGTGGTTTCTTCTGTTCCCGCAATAATATGCTCTAAAATATCTTCTCTACTCGCGTGTATCGTGGAAACTAAATCACCGCCATCATCCATTGTTATATTTGGTTTAAAGTCAAGAACTTTGTTAATATGCTCATAATATGTCTCTTTATCCTCGCCCTTAATCGCAAAAACGGGAATATCGTAATACTTAACTAATGCTGCTGCAACATCATCTTGTGTGCTTAATGGATTAGAAGCACATAGAGCTAAGCTTGCACCGCCCTCCTTCAGGGTAATCATTAAATTTGCGGTCTCTGTTGTAACATGCAGGCATGCGGAGATTTGCATGCCTTTAAGAGGCTTTTCCTTGGAGAACCTCTCTCTTATAAGCTTTAAAACCGGCATCTCATAACTTGCCCACTCTATCCTCAGCTTTCCCTTGTCTGCCAAGCTCATATCTTTAATGTCGTGCATGCTACCACCACCATTATATATGCGAAGACATTATTTAAACTCATGTTTTATGAAGTTATAGGTAAGATAGCTGTTGCAATTTTTGTTATATCAAATCTATTAGCTTTGATATTCATAGTTTTGGGTAGTATTGCAATAAGAAGAAACAGGCTAATAATACCGAAGTTTCTCATTTTTATTTTAGATACTTTTTATCTTCAGGTTAAGAGTATCGCTTCGAAACTTGGAATGAAAGAGGATTTAGTTGATAGAATAGGAGTTGAAATAAGGAACCATCTTAACTACGAGAAGTTCAAGGAAATTCCTCCAGAAGAAAAGGTGATAATTTTTCCACAGTGTTTAAGACATGTAAAATGTCCAGCAAGACTTGACCCAAAGAATGGGATAATATGCAAAGAATGTGGGCTTTGTGTAATAAAGGAGGTAAAGCAAAAAGCAGAGGCAATGGGATATAAACTTTTCATCGTGCCGGGAAGTAGCTTTGTTTACAGAATAATAGATATGCATAAGCCAAAGGCAGCAATAGGCGTGGCATGTCCAAGAGAAGTTAATGTTGCGATGCACGAGCTTTCAAAAAAAGGGATAATCACTCAGGGGATACCCCTTCTAAAATCGGGGTGCGTGAATACTGAAGTCGATGTTAACGAGGTTTTTAGAATCCTTGGAATAGAAATAAGTAAAGATTCAACTTATACTTGTGCAAGCGGTGAAGTTCATGCCAAGAATTAGGTTTATAGACTTGCGAACACATTCTATTAACTCAATAGGCGTAGACTCTCCAAAAAGGCTAATAGAAGAAGCTAAGCTTTTAGGTATAAAAATAGGGATATGCGATGGCATTAAATATTCCTCAGTAGCCTCGGGCATTATTCTTGAAGCAAGGAACAAAAGAGAGTTAAGAAGAAAAGTAAGCAAAGCTAAAAGCGAGTATGATTATATTCTTTTCGATGGCGGAGATGAGAAGAAAAACAGGCTTGGAGTAAGCTTAAGAGAGATAGATATATTGATAAACACCGGGGCAATAGACACCTACACCGCTAGGTTAGCGGCAAAAAATGAAGTAGCCATAGAGATATCCTTAAGAGACCTTATACATACCTTCAGAGGCTCAAGAGTTAAAATAATCAGAGCCATAGACAATAATCTAATGCTGAGCAGAAAATATGGTTTTAGCATAATTGTAACCTCTGGTGCAAGGTCAAGATATGAGCTAAGAAATGCAAGAGAGACTTTTGAAGTTTTAAGATATTTAGGATTTAAAGAAGAGGAAGCTTTAAGTGCAATGTTTAAAACTCCAGAAAGTATATTAAAGCGAGAAAAGGAGGAGGTTAAGATCATTGGGTAAGATTCCAAAATCTATGAGAGAAAAGAAAAGATACATCGCTTTTAAGGTAAGAAGCGATTTTAAAATAAAGAAGGAAGAGTTAAGCATGGCTATCTGGAGCAATGCTTTATCTATGCTCGGCGAAATGAAAGCTAGCAAGTTAAACTACTGGCTAATTGAATATGATGAAGAGAAAATGCTTGGAATTCTAACATGCTCTCATAGAATGCTTAGTGAGATGCTCGCATGCTTAGCTCTTGTAAGTAACGTGAATAACAAAATGCTTAGCATCGTTACCCTTGGAGTTTCAGGTACTTTAAAGGCTTTACGGCGAAAGTTTTTAAAGAAAGATTATCCTATTAGAGAGGTTAGCTTTAAAGCAAAGTTTAGAGAAAGGGATATAAAGGTAGTAAGAAGTTATAATAATTTTATAGATGCAGAGATTTCCGAGCAAGAGATTTCTGAAAGGTTAGGAAATATGAATATGAGATATATTGGTTTGATAAAGGAGGAAATAGAAGATGCAACCTTTTCCGAGCATGGGATATGATAGAGCCATAACCGTATTTAGTCCAGACGGCAGGCTCTTTCAGGTAGAATATGCAAGAGAAGCGGTTAAAAGAGGAACAACTTCCTTAGGTATAAAATATAAGGATGGAGTTCTCTTAGCTGTGGATAAAAGAGTAGGGAGTAAGCTTATAGAGGCTAGGTCCATAGAGAAAATTTTTCAGGTAGATGAGAACATAGGAATTGCAACCTCTGGTTTGGTTGCAGACGCGAGGATTTTGGTTGACAGGGCAAGAATAGAAGCTCAGGCCAATCGCATAACCTATGGCGAAGCTATTGATGTAGAGTTGCTCGTTAAAAGGCTTTGCGACTTCAAACAGCTTTATACCCAGCATGGTGGTGTAAGACCCTTTGGCATTGCTTTGCTTGTGGCTGGAGTAAATGACGCTCCAAGATTATTTGAAACAGACCCAAGCGGAGCTTTAATCGAGTATAAAGCCACTGCAATAGGCGCTGGTAGAAGCATCGCGATGGAAATATTTGAGAGGAAGTATAGAGAGGACATGACAAAAGAAGAAGCCATAGAGCTTGCGATGGATGTTCTTTATGAAGTTACTGAAGGAAAAATGAGCAAAGAAACTATAGAAATAGCATTAATAGACATGAAAACCAAGAAATTCAGGAAATTATCTCAAGAAGAGATAGAAAAGTACATTGAGAAGGTAAAGGAGAAGAACAAAAACAGAACAAAGGAAGAAGAGGTCAAGGAGTAATATGGTAAAGCTCGAGGATGCGGTAGTGGCAAAGCTAGAAACACATGGCGAGAGATTTGAGGTTTTAGTTGACCCCGACTTAGCTTGGAATTTTAAATCAGGCAAGATAAAGGATATATCTCAAGTTTTAGCAGTTGAGAAGGTATTTAAAGATGCCAAAAAGGGAGATAAGGCAAGCGAAGAGCTAATGGAAAAAATATTTGGAACCTCTGATCCTTTAGAAGTAGCTAAAAAGATAATAAGAAAAGGAGAAATAAGGTTAACCGCAGAACAGAGACGAAGAATACAAGAGACGAAGAAAAAGCAGATAATCACGATAATAGCAAGAAATGCAATAAATCCTCAAACCAAGACCCCACATCCACCAAGCAGGATAGAAAAAGCGCTTAAAGAAGCGAAAGTACATATAGATATAACAAAGAGCGCAGAAGAGCAGATTCCAACAATATTAAAAGCTTTGAGACCAATAATACCAATAAAATTTGAAACAAAGACGATAGCAGTTAAAATACCTGGAGAATACTCTGGAAAGGCTTATTCTGTAGTTAGAAATTACGGGGAGATAAAAAAAGAAGAGTGGGGGAGCAAAGGAGAATGGATTTTCATTATAGACTTGCCAGCTGGTGTGGTAGATGAGTTTTTTAGAGAGCTTAATGCAATAACAAAAGGCAGCGTGGAGACAAGAATTCTGGAGAGAGGAAAATGGAAAGAAGGATAGTATTGCCTGGAGAATTGGTGGCAGAAGGAAATTATAGATTAGGCGATGGTGTCTATAGAGAGGGAAACAAAATATATTCCTCCCTCTTGGGCTTATTAGATGAGAAGAAGGGTTTTATCAGAGTTATACCCTTCACAAGAAAGTATATCCCAAAAGCTGGTGATTTTGTAATAGGAAAGATTATAGATATACAGTTCGCGAGCTGGGAGGTAGATATAAACTCCCCATATCGTGCCATACTCAACGTTGAAGATTTTAGAGAAGACTTAAAGCCCGGGCAGGTTGACTTGAGCAAATTCCTCTCCATAGGCGATGTGATTTTTGCAGTTGTAAAGGAGATAACTCCTTCGAGGAGAATTTATCTCAGCATGAGAATGAACAATAGCACCGTGTTGAGAAGAGGAAGACTTGTTGAGGTAACTCCTTCTAAGATTCCTAGAGTCATAGGAAAAAAGAAGTCCATGCTTTTGATGATAAAAAGAGAGATTGGAATAAAAATCCTCGTAGGGCAGAATGGAAGAATTTGGTTAGATGGTACGCAGGATAAGATAAACCTTGCGGTTAAAGTTTTGAGGAAGATAGAAAAAGAAGCCCATACCTCGGGGCTAACTGATAGAGTTAAAGAGATGATTAGAAGAGAGAGGGATAGAAAATGAAAGTAGGAAAACCCGAAAGGCTCATTGTTAATGGTAAGAGATTAGATGGAAGGGACTTTGATGAGATGAGAGAGATTAAGATAAAGGCTGGAGTGCTTGAGAGAGCGGACGGCTCTGCCTATGTTGAATGGGGCGGAAATAAGATACTTGCTGCATGTTATGGTCCAAGAGAAGTGCACCCCAAACACTTAGTTAAGCCCGATAAAGCTTTGCTGAGATGCATATATAGCATGGCTCCTTTTTCAGTGAGCGACAGAAAAAAGCCGGGACCAGATAGAAGAAGTATAGAAATATCAAAGGTAACACGCCAAGCCTTAGAGCCAGTGGTTTTCACAAGGCTATTCCCAAGGACCGCAATAGACATTTTTATAGAGGTTTTACAAGCAAGTGGAGGAACGAGATGTGCCGGGATAACAGCCGCTTCAGTTGCTCTTGCAGATGCTGGCATACCTATGCAAGACTTGGTTCCGGCATGTGCAGCCGGCAAGGTGGATGGGGAAATCGTTTTGGATCTCTTTGACTTGGAAGATAACTATGGCGAGGGAGATATGCCAGTAGCTATAATACCAAGAAAAAAAGAGGTTACTTTATTGCAAATGGATGGAAAATTCACAAGAGAAGAGTTTGAAAAAGCCTTTAAACTTGCGATTAAAGGATGCATGCATGTTTATGAAAAGCAAAAACAAGCATTGAAGGAGAGATATGAATGAGCACAGATGTAATAGCCGAGGTTAAGAGGGATTATATTATAAGTTTATTGCAACAGGGAGAAAGAATAGATGGAAGGAAATTTTATGAATACCGTAACATTTCTGTTGAAACGGGAAAATTTGAAAAAGCCGAAGGTTCAGCATTAGTAAAGATAGGAAATACTCAGGTTCTCGTGGGAGTAAAGCTCGGTATTGGCGAACCCTATCCAGATTCTCCGGATATGGGCGTTCTAACCACAAGCGCTGAACTTGTGCCTTTAGCTTCCCCAACCTTTGAGCCAGGTCCTCCAGACGAGAATGCGATAGAGCTTGCGAGGGTTGTGGATAGAGGAATTAGAGAGTCTGAATGCATAGATTTTGAGAAGCTTTGTATAGTTGAAGGCGAAAAAGTCTGGATAGTCTTTGTAGATATTCATGTTCTTGACTACGATGGAAATCTCTTTGATGCTTCTTCCTTAGGAGCTATAGCAGCTTTGCTTAATACAAAGTTTCCAAAACTCGAGGATGATAGAATTATATACTCAGAGAAAACAAATCAAAGCCTGCCAATCATAGAAAAGCCGATAGAAACCACGTTTGCCAAGATCAACAACAAGATAGTTCTTGACCCTAACCTCGATGAGGAGCTTGTGATGGATGCAAGACTTACAATAGCTACCACAGAAAAAGGCGAGTACTGTGCATTGCAAAAAGGAGGAAGTGGAACTTTTAGCCAAGAAGAAATTCTAGAAATTATTGACGTCAGCATAGAAAAATCTAAGGAATTAAGGAAATTCCTGAGGTGAATTCAATGACAAAAAAAGTGGGCTCAGCAGGAAAATTTGGACCAAGATATGGAATGAAGCTAAGAAGAAAGTGGCTTGAGGTTGATAGAAAACAAAGAAAGCTTCATGAATGTCCAGCATGCCAAAGAAGAGCAGTCAAGCGAATAAGCACGGGCATATGGAAGTGCAGAAAATGTGGTACTACCTTTATTGGTGGAGCGTATTTACCAAAAACTGGGGTAGCAAAAACTGTAGATAGGGTAATAGCAAGGGGAAAGGAAGGAGGGTAAAAATGTATAGATGTGGAAAATGTGGTAGGATAATAGAACTTAGCCCCAAAGACCCGGTGAGATGTCCCTTCTGCGGATATAAAATTTTATTCAAGGAGAGGTCTAAGACTCTTAAAATAGTCAAGGCAAGATGATAGTAACCACCTCGAGAAAACCATCTCAAAGAACCAGAAGCTTTTGCAAGAGATTCGCAAGATATATTGGAGCAGAGTACATAACCCGTGGAAAGCTCAGCATGAAAGAAATTCTCGACATGAACTCGAGGATAATATATGTAACCGAATTCAAAGGAAACCCTGGAAGAATAACAATCTTCGATAAAGGTAAAGAAGTTCTAAAAATAAATATTAAAGGAGTTTCATTGGAGTATGATAAAAGGAAAGGCTATAATAGAAATAGAAGATAAAGATAAAGAAGCCGAGATTATTTACAAAGCGATTCTCCCCGAGGTAGAATCTTCTCCATCAGATAGGTCAAAAACCATAGTTGAAGTTGATAAGGAAAAGCTTAAAATAGTTGTAAACTCAAAGGACGCAAGTAGCTTTAGGGCAAGCATAGGTTCTTATATGAGATGGATAAGATTATCCTATAAAATAAAGGAGGGATTGAAATAGAACAACTTTCCCCACAACTTCAAAGCCAATTAGCTCAATTTCAGCAGCTTCAACAGCAGGCTCAGGCAATAGCCACGCAAAAAACACAGGTTGAGCTCCAGCTTAGAGAAGTTGAAAGAGCTTTAAAGGAAATAGAAAAACTTGAAGAAGGAAGCGATGTTTATAAAAGTGTTGGAACGATACTCGTTAAAACAGAAAAGGAAAAACTTAAAGAGGAGCTAAGCGATAAAAAAGAAACACTTGAAATTAGACTGAAAACTCTGCAAAGACAGGAAGAAAAACTTGTTTCCAAATTAAAAGAAATGGAAGCAAAAATTAGGCAAGCTTTACAAAGCGGCGGAGTAAGCGGATAATATTATTTCTTTCTTTCCCTGAGCAGAAACATTCTGTTTATACCAGTTATCATCGCCTCCACGCTAGCCATTACTATGTCTTCTCTCGCCGCTCTTGCACTCGTTATATTACCTTTGCTGTCTTCAAGTTTAATTATTACCTCTGCTAGAGCGTCTGAGCCCCCCGTAATAGCTTCTAATCTGTATTCTGTAAGCCTTATATCTTCTATACCTCTGAGCACGCTCCTTATTGCATTGAGCGCAGCATCCACCGGACCTACTCCAGTTTCGGCACCTACTAGGTACTTATCATCGAATTTAAGCTTTACAGAAGCTGTTGGAATTACTTTATTTCCCGTCACAACTGCAAGCTCTTCAAGGTTAACGATTTTCTTTTTAACCTCACCTATTACCGCTTCTGCAATGGCTTGTAGGTCAGCGTCTGTAACGGTTTTTCCCTTGTCTCCGAGGTCTTTTACTCTTTGGGTTATCTCTTTTAGTTGTTCTTTCGTTACGTTAAAGCCCATGTCTTTGAGCATTGCTTCAATACCGTGCATGCCAGCATGCTTACCAGAGACTATTCTTCTTCTATGTCCGACCATCTCGGGAGTCATTAACCCTGGCTCAAAAGTTTCGCTTTTAACGAGAACACCGTGCGTATGAATGCCAGACTCATGGGAAAAAGCATTTTCTCCTACAATTGGATAGTTTGGTGGAACCCTTATACCAGTAAGTCTCTCAACGAGCCTTGAGGTTTCATAGAGGTACTCGGTCCTTATATTCATCTTCACGTTGTAAAGCGAGGTTAAACACATTATAATTTGCTCAAGACTTGCATTCCCGGCTCTTTCGCCTATGCCATTAATTGTTCCTTGCACTTCCCTTGCTCCGGCCTCTATCGCAGCCAAGCTATTGGCTACCGCTAAGCCAAAGTCGTTGTGGCAATGCACATCTATGGGTATTGAAACATTTTGATATATCTTCGCGGTCAACTCTCTCATTGCCTGAGGTATCATTACGCCAACCGTGTCGGGGATGTTTATTATATCTGCCCCCGCTTCTTCGGCAGTCTTGAAAACCTTAATTAGATAGTCAAGCTCCGTTCTTGTTGCGTCCATTGCAGAGAACAAGCACTTAATTCCATGCTCCTTTATATAACTAACCGCAGATGCGGTTAACTCTATTACCTCTTCTCTACTCTTCTTTATTGTATGCTCTCGCTGTATGTCAGAGGTGGGAACAAAAGTATGCACTATGTCAACATCGCAATCTATGCATGCATCAATATCTTGCTTAACAACCCTTGCAAGCCCACAAATCTCTGCATTTAGTCCTTCCTTTACTATTTTTGAAACGGCTTGTTTCTCGCCCTTGGAAGATATTGGAAACCCCGCCTCTATTATATCTATTCCAAGTTTGTCAAGCTGTCTTGCTAAGGTAATTTTTTCCTCGACAGAAAGAGAAACTCCGGGCGTTTGCTCTCCATCTCTCAGCGTGGTGTCAAAAATCTTTACCTCTTTTGGCAAATTCGTGTTTTTCTTAACATAAAAGATAATCCCATCCTACCATTTTTCGACCTCCGCTCTAACCAGGAAACTGATTAACCTCTTAAAAGGTTATTGTTCTTCTCCAATGCTTTTCAGATTTTTATAGATTTCTTCAAAATCTTTATCAAGCTGAACAAGCTTTTCTTTTGCGGATTTCATTTTCTCATAGATTAAAGCAATTTTCTCAGAGTATTTCTCCTTGCTCTTAAGCATTTTTCCAAGCTGGTAGAGATACCTAAGTCTGTCGGATTTCCTTATACCGCCAAAGGCGAGTGTAACTTCAAGATCTTCTTTCTTTGGCGAGGGTATATCTCCTCCTCTAACTTCGCTACTTTTAATCGTTTTCTCAAGCCAGAGCCTTGCGGGAATACTTCCAAGAAAATCAAGATATCTCTTTGGACCAGAAACGATTACCAGAGCTTTCTGTGATTCTTTTATTTCAAAGGGGAACAAAGTTCTAGAAGTGGCCTCGCCGGCCAGAGCTACTACGAGCTCTGGCTTATCAACATAACTTTTACCCTTGATTATCTCATAGACTCCCAAGCCAAGAGAGGAAACCCCTTCTAAGGTATTTATCACATCTTGAACTCCAAGAACATTTGTTCCAAGCGTTGAGACATATTCTCCAACTTCAAAAAGATTAGAAAAGTAATGAAAGATTTTTTTGTTTATTTTATTCAAAGATACTCTAAGACTCATTCTTTCCTTAAGTAAATCATTATCTATTGGTAGAACTGCATCTGCCTGTCTTACTATATCTTTAAAACAGTCGGAGAAGTTCATTATAAGCTTCTCGGGATCCTCTTCAGAAGGAAGAATCCCAACGTGGTAAACCTGCTCTAAGTAGCTATTTTTAAGCTCTTCGATTAAAACATCAACCGCTCCTCCCGTGCCACCTCCAAAGGAAGAAAAAACAAAAATACAATCAAAGTCCTTCTTTATTTCGTCGATCTTCTCCACGATGCTGTAACGCTCTCCATCAAATATTTCTCTTCCAAGCTCAAGATTTTTCCCTGTTCCATTTCCATCGACGAGTTTTTTGCCTATTAAAAGCTTGTTTGCACGAGTGAAAAAGCTAAGGGTGGTTGCATCACTATCTAATAGCATTCCCTGATGATAATTTAAGAATAAATCTGCAACCTTACAGCCAGCTTTTCCTACGCCTATTATGAAAGGTCTCAAGTTCTATCCAAGCTCCTGTCTCCTTTTTCTTAGCAGTAATGCTATGATGAGGAGTATCACAATGGCTATAGGTATGTACTTCTTTGCAGTTTCCTTTCTTTCATAACTCTTTTTTAGTTCATTAGCATCATTGATTACATCATCCAAGATCGAAGAGGCGCTCTTCGCATTCTGCATTGCAAGGTCAGCGTTTCCCCTATTATGAAGTTCTTTTGCCGCATCTATAAGTTCCTTAGCGTTCTTGAGCTTGAGGTCAAGCTCTGCAGTAGGTATATTCTTTGCTTTAAGCCCATTTACTAAGTTTAGGGCAATGGTATATTTCTGCTCGGCATGATTTATCTCCATCAATGCTTGGCTTATTAGCGTGGTTGTAACTTGAAGGGGAACTGTAATCACATCTTGGTCTTCCTTGTAGTCTCCATACTCAACATAAACCTTCACTGTAACAACGTTAATGGTCGTGAGCTTTGATACCGAAGGAGCATTTCCACTGAGAGAGATGTTTATTGTTTTAATCCCCTTTGGCAAAGGTAGTTCTATACTCTTCAGATGTACAAGGGTCTTGCTTTCTCCATCGTAGTCTATCTTGACTATAGAGTTGTCTATTCCAATGCTGAGCTTGAGTACTGCCTTTTCAGGCTCATATTCAGATGCTACCAGATAAACATTAGCAGCGACGGGTTTGCCAGTTTCTATAATATTCGAAGGACTCAAATCATAGGTTCCAGAGAGATATTTTATCTCCTGAGCAGAGCATAGTGCTATTCCAAAACTTATAAGGCAAGCTACCAATATTAGCATTTTTTTCATCCTTTTCTACCTCCTAAAATAATGGTTTTATTTCGCTTAGTAGCTCTTCGAGTTCAGATTTCTTCTCTCTTTTTTCCTTAGCCAATATCTCATCTTTATATCTTTTTCCGATGCCTTTTAATCCCGTTATAATTAACCCGATGTTGAGGTATCTTGCCCCCGGGTCGTCTCTAAACACGATGTTTAGGTCCTTGCCATGCTTCTCCTTGCACCACTTTCTTGCATAACTATCGCCATATACCTTATCTAAGTCTCCATAGATGAGCATATGGAATTCTCCCATTTCCTCGGCATCGATATAAAGATAATCTCTGAGCATCTTTTCCAGAATCTCTTTAATAGAAGCATGTTCCTCCTGAAGTCTAAGAAAACTTATCGTCGAGATGTTTCTTTCTATCCTTCTAAGAATTTCCATCGGCTCTACTACGCTGAAAAAATTGAAAATCATCTTATTCAATATGCTGTGGCTGGAAACTACGTCCTCTCCTCTACCAGTCAGAGTATTTATATCTAGTACTATGGCTCCATCCAAAGCTCTTAGAATTTTTTCCAGATTTGCTATGGCGTTTTTTATGTAAAGAGAACCCTCGTTTCTTGAGGGAAAAAAGAGTATCCCAAAAGTAGGCACACCGTAGGTTTCTTTTATTTTCTTTGCAATTATCGGCAAACCTCCAGTACCCGTGCCGCCTCCTAAACCGGCCACAAGGAAAAAAGCCTCGGGCTTCTCCACATTAGCTTTTCTCACCGCATTCATGGCAAGCTCAAGCTCCTCCGTCATTATTACTTCTCCCATCTTCACATCTCCACCAGTACCATGACCTTTTGCTCTACTGCTGCCAATTAAAACCCTGTTTTCAGAGGGAATTGCACTAAGTTGGGTTATGGTCTCAGAGGTATCTATTGCTACTCCTTTGATGTACCCCTCTCCTTTGAAGGCGATTTTGCTTATTATGCTACTTATAATGTCCTTTCTATAAAAGGTCTCAATTACCTTGCACCCTGCTCCACCCACTCCAACAAAAGAGAGCATTTAATTACACCTTAGAGACTCTCAATATCTCCAAGGAGTACCTCAAGGTCACGCTCTTTCTCTGGTTCTTCGGCAATTTTTTCTTGTACAACTTTAGCTCTCTGAAGCAATTGCTTAACCCTCGGCGCATCGGTTATGCCCGAGAGTAAAACCACGCACCCAACATGCTGTTCCTTTGGTAGTGGATAATCTCCTCCTCTAACCTCAGTTCCGCTTATAGTAGATTCCAGCCACTCTCTTGCCTTTTCTATTCCCTTTCTATCAAGCTCCTCAGGTGGACCGGCAATCACTATCAAAGCCTTGTTTGCACTTCTATAGTTGCATGGGAGGAGAAGTCTGCCCTTTACTGCTCTTTTGACAACAGATAAAATCCTAGAAGCTTTACCTATTTCATACTGCTTCTTTTTAAACAGCCTTGAGAAGAAACCTTCTTTCTGAACCCTCTCTGAGGCATAACCTATTGAGCATATTCCACCATCTCTTAAGGTATTGATTATTTCGGAGGCATCTACCACCATCTCTCCAACATGCTTTCTACTCTTAACCTCTCCGCATCTTGCAAGTATGCCTATTCTCTTAACGATTTCTTCATTTATCCTGTCATAGGCTTCTTTTACGCTTTCACCTGCTCTAAGGAATGCCCCATTATCCACTAAAATCGTGGCATCGCAAGTTGGGAGCAAAGCTTTTAGGCTTCTTGCAGCGTTCAGAGTATAAATATCTCCCTCATTCGGTGCGGGTAAGATGCCAATAGAATAAACAGGCTCGTCGTAGACTTCGTTGATATGCCTTGCCACAACAGAGATGCTTCCACTACCAGTACCTCCTCCAAGACCTGCAATAAGTAAAAACGCATCAAAATTGCTTATATCAAGTTTTGAAATACGATTTAAGATGATTTCAATTTCATCCTCTGCTATTTCTGCTGCTTTTTTATTATCTGCCCCAACTCCATGTCCTTTTACCAGAGTCTCTCCCAGAAGTATTCTATCCTCTTGGGGGATATATTTTAACCCCATTAAATCAGAAACCGCAGTATTCACAGCTATGGCTTCCATTGTATGGGGTGCATGACTCTTTCTATCATCTTTTATGAATAAATCCGCGATTTTACCTCCAGCTTGTCCAAGGCCGATTATCAAAATCTTCATATCATTAGCCTCCAAGTAATTTTTCTAATTTTTTTTAATTTTTAGTGCCTATAAATACTTTGTTGTTGTTTTCAATATTTTTGTTAACACTAATTTTTATAGTTTTGGGTAAGGTTAGAGAGAGATGATTGTATTAGGAGTTGATATCCTAAGTGGTTCAATAAATTCGAAAACAGAGCCAAAATATTCGATAGCTATTTTTAATGGAGAGAAGTTTATTCACCGTTCGGAAGTTACGAGATTTAGGCTGATAAATCTGATAAAGGAAATTAAGCCAGACATGATAGCATGTGATAACGTTTTTGAGCTATTTACAAAGAAAAACATGTGGGATTTCTTTAGTATTCTTCCAGAAAAGACAAAATTAATTCAGGTGAATGGAAATTTGAATGAACACGAGCCTTTGCATGTAGTAGCAAGGAAAAATGGAATTAAAATTTCATCAAAAGCTTCTTC
The DNA here is from genome assembly GCA_965613365.1 of uncultured archaeon. Classification (GTDB taxonomy): domain Archaea; phylum Hydrothermarchaeota; class Hydrothermarchaeia; order Hydrothermarchaeales; family CAZSVW01; genus CBFDVL01. The sequence continues at coordinate 14,922 of CBFDVL010000020.1, forward strand.
AATGGAAGAGGCGGAAGCATGCGCTCTGTTAGCGAGCAAAAACGTTGGTTATGTTGTTTCTCCCTTTGAGGGTGGCTACTATATCATCGTGAGCAGGGCGAGAAGTCTTGGTAGAGGAGGGCAAAGCCAAGATAGATATAGGAGAAAAGTGCATAATATGGTAGCGTTGACCGTTAAAGAAATAGAAGAAAAGCTTAGGGAGAGAGGGATAAGTTATAAGCTTAGAGCAGTTAAGGCAGACTCTGGATTGGCAAGGGGAAGCTTTTCAGTAAATTGTAGTAGAGAGAAGCTTGTAGGCATAAAAAAGAAAAAAGGCCCTGATGTACAAGTGAAGATTCTCCCAAAGCAGAAGAAAAAGCTCAGCTTCGCTCCTCTCTCAAGGAAAGGAAAAATTGTAATCGCGGGCATAGATCCAGGGACTACTACGGCGATAGCTATCTTGGATATTCGGGGCAGACTTTTAGAGGTCACAAGCTCAAAGGAGCTTTCTTTAAGCAACGCTTTAACTTTTCTAATGAAATACAAGCGAGTTTTAATCGTTGCAAGCGATGTAACGCCTGCGCCAAAATTTATTGAGAAGATTTCTTCTTCATTGAATAGCATTCTCTACACCCCTCCGGAGCCTCTAAGCATAGCAGAAAAGGTTTCCTTAGTGAACGAGAGATTTTCAAAGGAAGTCTATTCCAATGCCCATGAAAGAGATGCTATTGCGGCTGCAATCAAGGCTTATAGAAAATATAAAGATAGCATAGATGAGATAAACAAAAAAATAGATGATTTAAAGCTTCATAGTAGGAGAGACGAAGTTTTGCTCAGAGTATTAAAAGGAGAGATTATAGAGAATATCATTCACAGAAAGGAGGAGAAGAAGGAGGAGAAAAAAGATAAAAAAAAGAAAAAAGTTGAGAAAAAACCAGACAAATACAAACT
>CBFDVL010000021.1:0-15786 GCA_965613365.1 uncultured archaeon
AGCGTCAGATGTGTATAAGAGACAGCCGGTGGGCGCCCACCCTATCCAGCGAGCCAGAACTCGCTAGACAGGTGCAGGTGCGGGGGTTTTTATTTTTATGAAAGGGTGAGTATTAAATTAAATATAGGTAACCCTTAAACTCAGAGTCTTCAGTGCACCGACTTCTGGGATTCCCGTAAGCACCGGCGCTCTGAGATTCGGCGTTACTGCTGTCGTCTGCGGAAATGTAGGTGCTGCCGTTTGCTCTGGTTCTTCCCTGACCACGACCTCCTCAAATCTGAATTTTGAGGAGGTGTAGAGCAGCAGGAACCCCGGGATGCATGCCCCGAGAATCCCCAGGATTCCCAGGAAAGCCTCTGCAATCACTGTGCTTATATTTCCTGCACTGGAGGAGGGTAAAGGTACAGCAAATCTCCTTTTTTTGTTTTTTAATAATAATTCCCCCCACTCTGTGAGGGAAGAGTTCGCCCAACAGGGGGGCTTCTGCTTGAGAATAAGTCTTGTAACTCCCATGTAAAGAGTCAAAAACTCCTTTAATTTTTTAAAGGTGATAAAAAGAATTACCTTCGGTTTTCCTTCTTCTTCTCTCCTCTGCCGATCTCTTATATTATATCGTTCTATATATACTTTGGGGATCAATTAGTATCAACCCCGATGCTCCACGCATCGCCTCCAGATCAATTGGTATCAATGCCGGTACTCCAAGTATCAGAACCCGCTACTTTTCAGGTGGGGTAACCCTCGGGAGACTTTTATCCACTGCCTCGCTTTTTTTTGTTTTTCTGCTTTTTCGGTTCTTGTTTTTGCTGCTTCTGCTGCTTCTGCTGATGTTGTTGATGTTTCAAAGTTAATCATACTTTGCGTTTCATCCTCGCTCATTCGCTTTCTTTTCTAATCGTGAGCTGACCAGAAAATGCCCCGAACCAACCGCTCCAACCGCCCGCCTGCCGCACGCCGCTTCAGTCTCGGCGGAGGGAAAGAGGGAAGGAAAAAAGAAGGAAGAGGGTGGGGGCAGGAATCTCGATTTCCAGCCCGGTGTTACGGGAGGGAGAAAAGCTCATTATACAAAGCCAGGTTATTTACATTATCAAAACGGTAGAAAAGGGCATGGAAAAATAATTTAAGCTTTGTAAGAAACGGAACTTAAAATCAAAACCGAAGTTGTACCAGAACCAGCAAAATTCAAGAGGAAATTTTTGGAATGTTATTGTAGGAACCTTTATAGAAAAGTTTAAATATCCGCAGTCTTTATGAATACATGGGCGAAAATCCGACTTGCGGAAAACACCCTAAAAACCAAGCCCAAATCGTTGAGTATAGGTAAAAATAAGAAAATTTGTACCCTGTTGCAAAGCTCGGTCTAAGAAAACAAGGATTGAAACTGAAGAAATAGGACTTTTAATTCTTTTTCACTTCATCCTTTTAACCAAATTTTTTTCTTCAAAAGTATCATCGTTATCTCGTAAACCTAAACCTCTCATACCTCTTTAAAAGTTCTTTATCTATGGAAGGAATCGTAGCCTTAAGAATCTCCACCAAATCTTCCATGCTCGCCTCTCTCTCCTTGCCATAAATTAAATCTCTGAACGCTCTGTCCTTTGCTTTATTGCAGATATGCACGATATCAGCACAGCTATAGCCCTGAGAAAGCTCAGCAAGCCTTTCATATTTCAGGGCTTTTTCAAGGTATTCCTCTGCTTTTTTTAGTAGGGCTCGCATTAGGTTCTACACCCCATCCTCACTTGATGAACGAAAACGCTTGCCTTCTTAACTATTTCTTCGCTTATCCCAATTAAATGCTCACGAGTTATAAGCTTTGTCTTGGCGTTTTTAGGAAACTTTTACTCTCCAATTTCTTTTAAAAATTTTCCTATTAATTTTTCATCAAGATAGTAACCCCTTTCCAGCAATTTATCTATAAAAGGTTTTATTCTTTTTATGATACCCTTATTTTTAGCAATTTTTAATATTCCCAAGGTTCCTATGTATTTTATTCCAAGATTCTCTGCAAATTTTCTCCCCTTCAAATCATCAATTATTAAAGGAAGGTCTGGGTAAAGGCTATCGATATGGCTTCAGCTTCTCCTCTATCCAAGTAAATCGATATTATCTTAGCAAGCTTCTCATCAGCATTTACTACCCTTATATACTCAACATTCTCAAAATCTTTCTTTTCTTTTTTGTAGAGTTCCCTTTTGACCTCTTCTGGAATTAAAACTTCCTTGAAAATCTCCTCTAAAATCCAGAGAGCGTCTATCTTTTTTAAAATTATCAAACAGGAGGTATCAGAAACTATCCGCATTCCTTATCTCTCTCTTTAGTTCTTCTTCATCCCAGTTTATTATGCTCACCTTTCTTCTGCTGAGTTCCTTTAGAAAATCTTCAACGCACAGCTCTGCCAGCTCTGCGGATTGCTTTAAGGTGAGCTTTCCCTCTCTGAAAAGCTCCGTCGCTAAGGCTATTTTTATTTCCCTTTCCTCAAATTCAACGGGCAGGGATATCTGGATTTTTTTTGTGGAGATCATGGTTAATAGGTTTGTCAGGAGGTATTAAAATAGTTTTGGTGAATAAAAACACTTGCCTTCTTAACGATTTTGCAGTTAAAAACTAGATGTTATTCTCAACTTTTAACCCAAACTCTTTCAGCCTTTCAAAATGTTTAACATCTTTAGTGAGTAATGTCAGGTCTTTCGATATGGCGGTGGATGCTATAAGCAAGTCTGCATCTCCGATGAATTTTCCTTTTTCTTTAAGTTTTTGATAGATTTCACAGTATTCACTATTTCAAAAATCTCTTCAAGAAGACGTTTCATCTCTCTCCTTTTGGCACTCTCTTTAAAATATCTCAAAAATTCCAGCAAAGTTATTGTGGAGATGTAATTTCCTATCAGTTTCTCTAATTTTCTTTTCTTGCATATTTCAATCAAAAATGAGGTATCAACCAGAAAACCTGAGTTTAAAAGATTCTCTAAATTCTCTTGCTTCCTTCTCAAATTCTCCAAAGTCAACACCTTCTAATAATTCGTAAAATCTCTTAACAGCTTTTACTTTCTTCAAATATATATTAACGATCCTTTTGACTTCCCTCTCCTCAGCCCATTCAGGGACCTTGATCACGATTTCTTTCATATTGGGAATTATGTGGGTAGATAATATAAAAATTATTACTTTATTACTTTAACTTTAAATTTCATTACCCCGTCCTCACCCGATGAACGAAAACGCTTGCCTTCTTAACGATTTTCTCACTTATCTCAATCTCGTTCTCAAGACAGTACTTTAAATGCTCGCAGACTTTCTCTACTTCCTTCTTAAACTCCTTGCCAACGTAATTCTTATAATCCAAAGCATACTTCAGAGCTTCCTCTGCCAAACCAAGTTTCAGGTTTATAAGCAGAAGTTCGCCACAGTAGTAGCCAGACCTTGAGAAATCTTTTTTTGTTAATGCTCTCCCTTAGTGACTTGGTATACTCTATCTTTAGATAATCAGCCAGATCCTCCTGCAGCTCCTTCACGCTTTGATAACGCTTCTCCTTATCCTTCTCCAAGCACTTCATTATTATATTCTCAACTTCCTTAGCTTCAGGATTAATTTCGCTTGGCAAAGCTGGTTGTTTAGTAGCTATAGCCATGCCTATCTCAACGAGGTTGTCTCCTTTAAATGGTAACTCCCCGGTTACAAGCTCGTAGAAGATTATTCCCAGCTGGAAAATATCGGTTCTCTCATCCTTAAAATCTCCAGAAATCTGCTCTGGTGAGGCATAGTAAGGAGTGAAAGCCGTTGTTGTGGAGGTAGTGCTTTCAGCGAGAACCTTGCTCAACTCCCAGTCTGAGATTTTTGGAATGCCTTGGCTGAGTAAAATGTTGTGAGGCTTTAGATCACGATGGATTATTTTTTGCTTGTGAGCATACTTCAAACCCTCTGCTATGTTGAAGATGGACCAAGCTACTCTTTCTATTTCTATTTCTATTCTGCACTTGAAAACTCTTGCAAAACCTCCCTTGCCAATCTCGACGACTTCTTTAACTTCGCCCATAACATCAACCTCAAAAGAAGAACGAGAGAAGTTTATAAAGTTCTGGTATTTTACTCAGCAGGGATCGCAATGCAGGCTGATGAAGAAACTCTGAGTAATCTGGTCGAAAAGATAGCTTCCAGACCTGAGGTTAAAGAGAGGTTCCCTGATGAAGACGACTTCGTTGTAAGCACGATGAAGAAGCAGGCTGTAAGAGCTCTGAAGCAGATCATGCAGGGAGACGGCGAGCTGAGAAGAAAGGTTCTCGAAACCGAGCTCGACGTGAAAACCGCCTCTGCAGAGGAGCTCTTCAAGCTGGGAAGGTGGTTTGCAAAGCAGGTGCTTCTCGAACTGGATTTGAGAGAGACGGAGATGACAGAAACAAGAGAAAAAGAAGAAAACGGAGCAGTTCCTCCTGCTCCCGAATCTTTACCTGCATCCGGAGAAGAAGCAGAAGAACCGCAGACAGAAGCGGGGGAGCAGAATAGAACTCTCCGGCCCTCACAGACTGCTCATACCCACGAGAAGGAAAACCCCCTTTCGCTCGTTCCGCCTTCTCAGTTTATCCCTCCCGATGTCTCCATGAGAATAACCCACCTGGAGCAGCAGCTCGATCGGGCTTTAAAAGAAATCAGAAGACTGACGAACGAGAACAATCGCCTTACAGCTGAGAACATCTCCCTGAAAAAGAAGCTGGGGGAAGCAGCAGAGGGGAGCAGAGACGAACTTATAAAACTCAGAGCTGAAAATGAAGATCTGAGAAGAAAGGTGGAGGGGCTGCAGAAATATGCACTCGGTCTCGAAAAAGCCCTTGAAGAGGCAAGGGGCAAATACAGGGAACTCCTGGATAGCTATGCCGTCGTCAAGCTCACTAGGATTCTATCACTTGCCGTAAAGAAGGGGAGAATAACCCCCTCAGACCTCGCGGAAGAGCTTCACATGAAAAGAGGTTCCATATACCGGGGGCTGAACACGCTCATCAGGCTGGGATTTTTAAAAAGAGACCTGAGAGGTGTGTATTCCCTCGCTGAAGAGATAAACATGGAATCCGAAGAGGGAAGAGAGAAAATCGGAGAGGAGATTGTGAGAAGGATGCTATCTAGAAATTCTGGAAGTGGAAGTGAAGGTAAAAGTAAAAAGTGAAGGTGAGGATGGCGGATGAAAGAGGTGGATATAAAGAGCAGCTGGGCGAGAGGTGCCGCTGTGAAGCTTGCCAGAAAGCTTTACGGCAGAAGAATAGATGATTCCGTGCGGATAATAAAAACCCTGCTTGAAGAAAAAGAATTTTTTGGTGACACGGCGGTCTGCCCGACTTTCAGAGAACTTCTTCAGAAAACCGGGCTGAGCGAATGGAAACTGAGGAGGGCGATCGATTTTCTTATCTCCATCGAGGTTATCAGGAGAAAGCGCAGGACTTTGTACTGTATGGTCGTGAAGCCCTCTTTTCTATCCTCAACCGACCTCGAGCTATTTCTCGCCGCGAGAGCGGCTTTCAAGCTTACCGGAGATGAAGATGAAGATGAAAAAGGAGATGAAGAAAGGGGGAAGAGGGGAAGATGGAAGGTAAAGGGAAAGGTAAGGGAAAGGTGAAGGTGAAAGTGAAGTTAAAGATGGATATGGAGAGTGAGTAGAGACATGCATCTTGATAATGACAATGACGGTGACGATGACAAATCCAACAGGAGAATGATAAAGGTCTTCAAAGAAGAGCGGTTTAGAACTTCCCTCCCCTATACTTATACGGGTTTAAGGCTTTTCCCAACCGGCACATACTCATTTCTTCTGAGAATTGGAAGGCGATCCCCCCTCATGCACAACCCGCTATATACCAAAAACAGCGACCGTCACTCTTCTCACAGTTCCTTGCTGGAAGAATTAAAATTAAAAATTTATTATTTTTATCATAAAATTACTGGATTTTGTGGCGTAAGTTTTGTCGGGAGCATAAACTTTAACTTCTAACTGTCTCTTATAATGAATATAATAATAAGGAGAATCCGGGTTGCATTCTGAGGGAGTTCCATAGCGGTAGACCCAATGGTTTTCGTTGAGAAAAAATCTTTAACATCCTCCTTTACTATTTCTATTATCCTTTGGTTTCTTTTTGGTTTCATTCTCTTTCTTTCACAATATTGCTCCTTCCATTTATCTTTTATTTTTCCAATAGCTCCAACAATTTATAAGAACCTATCTACGGAAGTGAGATATTTATGATAACTTCGTCTTTATTCCTCTTATCCCCTTTAATCTTCTCCGGCAAATTCCCATATCTCGTCAAAGATGTCGGTATTTCTCATTTTTACTCCTCTGTATTTGGCAAGAATGAGATAGAGAAGCTTTCCATATCTCTCTGAGAACTAAAGACATGGTTACCTCCTGCTATCCTTACTATCGAGTAGCTCCTCTATTCTTTCCTCAGCAATTTTTGCAGGCCGCTCTCTTGTACGGTCCCCCATCTTCAGAAGATGTGAGGAATACACGGTTCTACGGCAGTCTTCTCTAACAAAATTCACAGATACCATGCAATGTTCCGAAAAGTCTGCCTCGAGCTTCAGACTGACCACCAGATTACCATCTCCGATGCCCTGCAGCCTTTTGCTGTGGACGGTTACCTCCATACGCCCTGAGAAACGGACTGCGCTTCTTTTCATCGAGCCTCTGGCTCTCCCGTGTATATCTGCAAGAAAATCAATAATGCTAAGAATTTCGTTTTTTCTTTCGGCGAGCATCTGGTAGCCTTCCCGAATTATAAAACTGTTTATATCCGTACCCGCATCTTCAGGGAGCCCGAGCCAGCTTCTAATCTTCGATTTCAATTCAGGGGATATGGTGAAGGTCTCTCCGTCTTCGCGTCTTTCTTCAGCTTCTATTCTCGGTTTATCGAAGACCGCTCCGCACACCTTGCATCTGTACCCTCCGAGCCTTACTCTTTTGTATATGCATACGCTTCCGCATTCAGGGCAGCGCTTTAAAAGCATCGCTTTACCACCCCTTCTCCTCCCTCCCCAGAACCCTCCACCTTTTTTCGCAGAGGCTTCGATAAAGCGCCTTAACATCCTCCTCGCTGAGGCCGTATTTTTTCATTACTTTTTCGCGCTTTTTCTTACATTCTGATACAAGAAGAGTGACGGCGTCTCCCATCTTTATCCTTACCCTCATCGTCTCACCGTCAAACTCAAACTCAAATCTGGCAGTTGCAAGTGCATACCCTCCGGTCCAGCCCGAGAGATTCCCGCACCCCTTCTTCCTTCCATCGGCGATTCTAGTTCTAGTGAGAGAGGAACAGGAGTTTTTTCAAATCTTTTGATTATGCTTCCGTCGTCGATCCTTTCTATGGCCTCATATACCCTTCCATCAAGAGAGGTATACTCTTTTTTAACATAGTGAACTGAAGATTCCACCATAGTGGTTCCTCCTCTTATTTTTGCCGGAGAGTTACAGTTGGGCATGTGAAGTTTAGAGCCGTCTCCAGTTTCGCACAGAAACCCGAAAGGAGACCCGAATACAAGGCAGTGGGGTTTACCGTTCCTTCTCAACTGCACGTCTTTAAACTCCTCCAGAAAAACCTCAAATGCGGCTTTTTCAACTTTTGAGGCATGGTTTTTCAATTTCGGTCTTTCCTCTATCGGCACGAGCATATCTTCACTCACCGGCATCTGCATCTCCCTCCTTCGCCCCTCTTTCCTCTCTTTTATCTTCGTTTTCGTTTTCTTTTTTCTTTGCACGGAATCTGTAGGTACCCTTCCCGATCCTCTCAAGAACTCCCTTTTTCTGGAGTTTTGAGAAGGCGCTTCTCACCGATGATCTTGGGTAATCTGCAAAGAACTCGTAGGCCGATTCGAGCGCGACCTCTTCTTTGCCCTCTGCAAAATCGATTATCCGCTGCAGAAGCGTCGGTGCATGGGTTTGAGTTCTATCTTCTCTCTCAGGGGTTTGCTCTGGGTCCTCGCTCTCATCTTCGCGTTCTGCCGGCTCTCTCCCTTGCTCGAGTTCTGCTGATTTCCCATCCCGCTTTTCTCCTTTTGCTTCTTCCACGGCTTCAGAAGGAGAAGCTTCTCCTTTTTCGCTTTCTTCACTTTCTTCACTTTCTTCGCTTTTTTTGGTAACTTTATTCTCATCCGGTGCCAGGCTCGCTATTTCCTCTCTCCACAGGGCTTCTATGCTCAGGTCCGAGGGGAACTTTGAGAGGACAGGCTGCTTCAGAACCTCGCTGATCCTCGAAATCCCCTCCACAAAGGCGGTGTAGGGGATCTTGATTTCCCCGCCCGGAATGTGCACCCGAACAAAGAACTCCTTCTCTCCTATGCACAGGGTGAACAGGCTCTCCACTTCTTCTTCCTTGCTCACCACGAGCACATCTGAGAAAGCATCTCCCGGCTTTATATCCCCGGGTTTGAATGCCATCCAGACCTTTATTTTGGGTTTTTCATCCGTGTTTCTCATCCCTCTCCTCCTCCCCATCCTCATCTTCGTCCTCACCCGTCCTCCCCTCATCATCAAAAACTGCGCCGAGAATATATGCAACGAGCAGAACTCCCATCCTTATCGCCTCGCTGACGCTTGCTATTCTCCCCTCTTTCCCTGCTTTCTCGAGGTTCTCGAGCACCTTCTTTGGAAGCCTCACGTTGATTTTCGTATTTTTTCAGCCATGGGAGTCCTCCTTTTTTTGGAAAAATTTTTATATCGGTAGTTTGATTGTATATACGAAGAGGTGGCTCGGCGTGTATCCAATTGCGGATATGGAGGCAGGGAATTTTGCGGTTCATGTTTTTAATGGTAAAGAGATGGAAAAGTATATAAAGAGGACACCTACCCATGTGAAACGTAAAAATCATGTTTCAGAAAATCTTTTTTTACAAAAAAATTTAAAAAGAGGATTTTAACTCTTTGTCAGAAACCCACCCAAGGCTCTCCAGACATGCCACGAACCTTCTCCTTTATTGGCGTTGGAGGAGAGGGAGATGAATGATTGTGCGAAAAAGTCACATCCCCAAGTACGACTTCTTTATCTTCTCATCCTTCAATAGCTCCTTTCCTTTACCTTCCATTGTTATTCTCCCGTTTTCTAGGACGTATGCCCTATCCGAGATGCTCAGCGAGTGAAAAACGTTTTGAGCAGAAAGCAAAATGGTAACTCCCTCTTTTTTAAGGTTTTCCACGATATTAAAGACCTTAGAAACCATTATCGGAGCTAAACCTTGCGAAGGCTCGTCGAGAATTAAAAGCTTTGGAGAAGACATCAATGCTCTCGCTATGGCAAGCATCTGTTGCTCTCCTCCACTCAGAGTTCCGGCCTGCTGATTTTTTCTTTCCTTTAGTATTGGAAATATCTCAAAAATCCACTCAAGTTTTTCAGAGCATTTTTCCTTTTCTTCCAAAGGATATAAGCCAAGTAAGAGGTTTTCCTCCACGCTCATCTTTGGAAAAATCTTCTCTCTCTCAGGTATAAGGGAAATGCCTCTTTTTATTCTTTCATGAGGTGGCAACTTGGTTATATCTTCGCCTAAGAATTTTATGCTTCCAGACCTCGGGACCAAAAGACCTATTATCGTTTTTAGCGTAGTAGATTTTCCGGCACCATTTGCTCCTATTATTGAGACTATCTCTCCTTCTCTTACCTCCAGAGAAACATCCCAAAGCACCTGAGAATTGCCATAGAATACATCTATCTTTTTTACCTCGAGCATCACCATAGGAATCTCTCTCCTAAGTATGATTCTATAACCTTCTCGTCGGAGGAAACCTCTTCGGGAGTACCTTCGGCTATCTTTTTTCCATGGTTTAGCACAACTATTCTATCCGATACATTCATTATTATTCGCATGACATGCTCGACCATCAGTATTGTTGTACCGCTATCTCTTATCTTTTTTATGACCTCCACAGCTTCATCGCACTCCTTTGGATTTAGTCCAGTGGTTGCCTCATCGAGCAGAAGAAGCTTTGGCTTTGTAGCCAAGGCTCTTGCAAGCTGAATTCTTTTCAACTCAACGATGTTCAGATCCCTAGCTTCTTTATCAATATACTTCTCGGGAAAATCTACAAAGCTTAGGATTTCCCTTGCCTCCTCCCTTGCCTCTTCTATGCTTTTGTTTGCTCTTCCAAAAAGCAAGGCAAGGGCAACGTTTTCCAGGGCGTTCATCTCCTCAAAAACCTGCACTGATTGGAATGTTCTGCTTATTCCCCTTCTGCAAATCTCGTGGGGTTTTAAGTTCGTTATGTCTTCGCTATTAAATATTACTCTACCAGAATCGGGCTTAATTATACCTGTTATTAAATTTATCAACGTGGTTTTTCCCGCTCCGTTTGGTCCCACTAAGCCGACGATTTCTTTACTTCTGACATCAAAACTCACGTTGTCTACGGCTTGAATTCCACCGAATCGCTTGCTCAATTCTCTGACCTCAAACATTGCTAATTGGTAGCATGGTTAAGAAATATAAAATTTTCGTGCTCAGCTTAGCTTTTCATCACGGTTCAGCTAACCCTCTTTTCATCATCGCACTTAACTTTTCTAAGATTTCTTCTTTGGATATTTTATCTCTTATGGTTGCACCGGAAGCTTTTTTATGTCCTCCACCGCCATAAGCTCTTGCAAGCTCGAGAACATTAAAATCAGTTTGAGTTCTAAACTCAAGTTTTGTGAAGAAATTTCTATAAATGCATAATATTACATCAAATGGAGCTTCTTCATGGTTTTTCAGCTCGTTGTACACGATATAAACTGGCAGAAACTCCTTTTCTTCGATGACGGCGATTTTTTTATCTTCTATGTTAAATATTTCTGGCAGGATTCTTTCTTTAAGCTCCTCCTTCCATGCTTCGTATTCTCTGAGCATGCTTCGGTATTTGCTCGCGAAGAGTATATCTAAGCCCTGAATAGCCAAACCCTTGCTCAAAAAGTATAGCTCCTTGGATAGAGCTTCATTCCTATTCTTCCTCTTGAGCATCGTTATTATACCTCTTAACTCCTCCGCTTCTCTTGTAACCACGTTGTTCGTGTCTATCTCCTCAGATAACTTTAACCACTCTGGCCTTGTATCGAAATATTCGCCAACAAGCGTTGCAGCACTCTTTGCACTGCTATCAACTATTACCTCTATATTCTCAGGAACCTCGACCTCGCTCCATTCATGGTGGTCTATCCAAGTAACCCTGTCATAGACGGAAGCCGCCCGTAAGGTTTTTTTATTTCCGCTCAAATCAAAAATGAAAAGCTCTTCTGGCACGTTTTTTATTATCGTATAGCATATAGTTTTTAGCAACTTTGCTGGAGAAGTATAATAGCACCTGGCTTTGTCGTTGTTCATTAGGTATACTGCTGTGCAAAATACTCCATCCGCATCTTGATGAGAGATAACTACACTCATCTTCATCTTTAAAATAAAAAACAAAAAATAAAAAGGTTACCCAAGATAGGGTAGCTCTTTGATCCAAGGCAGTTCTTTCTGAAGTTTTTCTATAGATTCCTTAATCTTGTCTTCTGGATACTCCCACTTCGGAAGCTTGTCTCCAAAGTATTCGTCATATGCATGCATGTCAAAGCAGCCATGACCACAGAGATTGAAGACTATAACTTTCTCCTCGCCGGTTTCCCTGCATCTTAGGGCTTCGTCTATAACGTATCTTATTGTGTGCGACGGCTCTGGTGCAGGAACAAAGCCCTCAGTTCTCGCAAAGGTTACCGCGGCGTCGAAAACCGAAACCTGGTCAAAGGCTACCGCATCTACCACGCCTTCCTTGGCGAGAAGACAAAGCGCCGGAGCGTCGCCATGGTATCTAAGTCCACCCGCATGTATTGGAGCTGGCATAAAATCGCAACCAAGAGAATACATCGGTAGCAAAGGAGTCATTCTTGCGGTGTCGCCGAAGTCATAGGTATAGATACCCTTAGTCAAAGTCGGGCAAGCCGTCGGCTCTGTTGCAACAAACTTTGTATCTTTCGGAGCTTTTCCTTTTACCTTATCATAATAGAATGGGAACATTAGACCAGAGAAGCTACTTCCACCGCCAACACAGCCTGCCACTATGTCGGGGTATTCGTCGATGCTCTCAAATTGTTTCTTGGTTTCAAGACCTTGAATGGTCTGGTGTAGCAGTACGTGGTTCAAAACGCTTCCTAAGGTATATCTCGTGTTCTCGTGGGTTACCGCATCCTCTATGGCTTCGCTTATCGCTATTCCCAAGCTACCCGGATTTTCTGGGTCGCTCTCGAGGACTCTCTTACCAAAGCCCGTTCTATTACTTGGACTCGCTATAACATCTGCTCCCCAAGTCTGCATTAAACTTTTTCTATATGGTTTTTGCTCATAGCTCACCTTGACCATATACACCGCGATACTGAGGTCAAATAAGCTACCTGCAAAAGAAAGGGCACTTCCCCATTGCCCTGCTCCGGTTTCTGTTGTTAGCCTTTCTATCCCCTGCTTCATGTTATAATATGCTTGAGCTACCGCGGTGTTTGGCTTGTGCGAACCCGGAGGACTTACTCCCTCGTACTTGTAGTAAATTTTCGCCGGCGTTTTTAAATGCTTCTCTAAGTTTGTTGCTCTTATCAATGGTGTGGGTCTCCATATCCTATATACTTCGAGCACCTCTTCGGGTATGCCTATCCACCTGTCTTGGCTTACCTCTTGCTTTATTAACTCCTTTGCAAACACTCTTTCCAAGATTTCCGGCTTAATTGGTTCTTTCGTTGAAGGGTCTATCGGAGGAGGCAGAGGTTTTGGAAGGTCGGGCAATACATTGTACCACCGCCTTGGCACTTCTTCTTCGTCCAATATGATTTTCTTGGCCATGAAGATAAAAACAGCAAAGAAGTATATAAATGTTTTTATATAATCACTGATGTAATTTTTTATACAATGACAAGCGAAGAAGTTGAAAGGGTTTTAAAGGCACTGTTTGGCCATGGAGTTACGCACGGCTACCAAGAATATATACGCTGGAAGAAAAAGAAGAGAATAGGTTTGGTTGTAAATCCCATAGCCGGCATGGGAGGAAGAGTAGGACTAAAGGGCACCGACGGAAGGGAGGTTCTAGAAAAGGCGATAGAGTTGGGAGCAAAGCCGATTGCTCCTTTAAGAGCCGTTGAGACCCTCAGATACCTTGCTGACCTAAAAGATGCCTTTGAACTTATAACCTATCCCAAAGAAATGGGGGAATACGAAGCTTTAGAGGCAGGGTTTAAGCCCGTGGTTGTCGGTTCCCTGAACTCGGAAAAAACCTCTGCAGAGGATACAAAAAATGCAGTAAAAGAATTTTCCAAGATTAATGTCGATTTGATCTTATTTGTCGGAGGAGACGGAACTGCGAGGGATATCCTCGAGGTATTATCCTCGGTAAAGAAAAACATACCGGTGCTTGGCATACCTTCGGGAGTAAAAATGCATTCAAGCGTATTCGCTATTAACCCAGGGGCGGCTGCTAAGATGGTCTCGAGCTTTATAAGGCAGGGTTTATCCATAACTCAGGGGGAGGTCATGGACATCGATGAGGAGGAGTTCAGGAAGGGAAGACTCTCCGCAAAGCTCTATGGCTATCTTCTGGTCCCCTATGAACCGACTTTGCTACAATCCAAAAAAAATCCCACTTTGCCAATAAATGAAGAACTTCTGAACCAGCTCGAAATAGCAAGATACTTGGCCGAGAATATGGAGCATGGAGTATTCTATATCCTCGGTCCGGGCTCGACAGTCTCTGCTCTCACCCACCTCTTGGGGATAGAGAAGAGTCTGTTAGGCGTTGATATAATCAAAAATCATGCACTTGTAGCGAAGGATGTGAATGAGAAGCAAATTCTCGAAATTATAACCAACAAAACTGCAAAAATAGTAGTCACTCCCATAGGAGGGCAAGGCTTTATTTTTGGCAGAGGAAATCAACAGATCAGTCCAGAGGTAATAAGAAAGGTCGGCAAGGAGAACATAATTGTTATAGCAACAAAAAACAAACTAAAAAATATAAAAAAGCTTAGAGTAGATACTGGCGATACCGAGCTTGATAAAAGCCTTAGAGGCAAGATTAAGGTTATAGTCGGTTATCATGAAGAAGCTTTAGTTGAAGTCGAGTAAGACTTCATGAATGAGATTTTTTCAGAAGGGTATTGGAATCTCCGGGACTACAGAAATTTATACCCATGTTAGTAATAAGAATACGACTTCTAAATAATAAGGGATAAACAAAAAATGAGATTTACAGTTAAAGATACCTTAACAGAAGAAGAAATCCAAAAGGGTCTTAGAGCCGTTATCAAAGACGGTTTAGCTAGTCGAGCCATGATAACGTTAACGGGGGGAGTCTTCCTTGTTGCTTTTGCACTGAAGCTTGGTGCTTCTAACAAAGTTATAGGGCTTTTGGCCGGTATTCCTCCCTTAATGCAATTGGTTCAAATCCCTGCGATTTATCTTGTTGAGAAGTATGGTGTTAGACGAGCAATTTGCGTATATGCATCCCTATTGAGTAGAATATTTTGGCTGTTAATTGCTTTGATTCCATTCTTCTTCACGGCTCAAGCAGGACTGACTCTCCTTATTGTGGCACTATTGTTACATACAGCTCTAGCTGCAATTTCAAACACCAGTTGGAATTCATGGATGCGCGACCTTGTGCCACAAGAGCAACTAGGTGCTTTTTTCTCCAGACGCATGAGCTCGACTATGGCATTGGGCATCGTTCTCTATCTTACTGCGGGATTTGGTATTGACTATTGGAGAAAGCTATTTCCTGAGTATGAGTTATATGCTTATTCGATTCTTTTCTCATTGGGATTTCTTGCTGGTATGATTGGCATCTACTTTATATCAACTATTCCAGAGCCTCGTATGGTGCAAGTAGAGAAAAAAACAAGTTTTTTAAAGTCGGTTCTGCTGCCATTTAAAGATAAAAATTTTAAAAATCTTATTATATTTTTGGGCTCATGGAATTTTGCCGTAAATTTAGCTGCTCCATTCTTTACGGTTTACATGCTCAAAAGATTACAATTGAATATCTCATTTATTATCGGTCTTACAGTTTTAAGCCAAGTAATGAACCTAATATTTTTACGGATTTGGGGCAGGCTATCAGACCGCTTCAGTAACAAATCAGTACTTGCTGTTAGTGCTCCAATCTTTATGGTGTGTATATTTTTATGGACTTTTACAACGTTGCCCGAAAAACACGTATTAACCATTCCGTTACTGATAATCCTACATATCTTTATGGGCATCTCTACAGCGGGGGTAACATTGGCTTCAGGTAACATAGGGCTTAAATTGGCTCCAAAGGGAGAAGCAACAGCCTATCTAGCTGTTAATAGTCTTATTAATTCGCTAGCAGCAGGTATTGCCCCTATTTTGGGCGGTCATTTTGCAGATTTCTTTGCGGAGCGTGAATTTTCTATGATACTTAAATGGAAAAGCCCAATAACAGAGGTTACCTTTCAAACTTTGGACTTTCAGCAATGGGATTTCTTCTTTTTCTTTGCATTCTTGATCGGTCTGTATTCTATTCATCGGCTAGCCATGGTAAAAGAAGCCGGAGAGGTTGAAGATAGAATTATCATACAAGAGCTCATTTGTGAGGTAAGGAGACCATTAAGAAATCTTTCTTCAGTTGGCGGACTTCGACAGATGGTTCAATTCTTTTCTCAGTTGTTGAGCGTTTGAAATTGAGTTAAACATCCTCTCACGCTAAAGCATGAGAGGTTCCCGCTTCTAAGGATTTCATCCTCATCTGCATCCACATTGAGCTTTTACCCTCAGATGCATCGTTTACCCTTAGAAGCGGG
>CBFDVL010000022.1:0-15528 GCA_965613365.1 uncultured archaeon
TTTCAAGCAGAAGACGGCATACGAGATCATGCCTAGTCTCGTGGGCTCGGAGATGTGTATAAGAGACAGTGATATGGTTGTGATGTTGGAAGCAAAAAGCATAGAAGATATAGGTAGGGTGGTGATAGAAAAAATAGCGAAGATCCCAGGTATTAGGAGCACGGAAACTCTAATAGCAGCAACCTTTTAGTATTTGAAAATCAATCTATTTTGGGATAAAAGATGAAGGAGTATGATGTAGTTATTGTAGGCGCCGGTCCAGCGGGGCTTTTTGCCGCTTATGAGCTTGCTGAGAATAGTAAGCTTAAGATACTAATAATAGAGATGGGTAAAGCTGTAGATAAGAGAAAATGTCCTATGTGGATAACTGGCGAATGTGCTAAGTGTGAGCCATGCCATATTCTTAGTGGTATAGGTGGCTCAGGTGGATTATCGGACGGAACCTTAAACATAAGACCGGATATAGGCGGAAACCTTTACGAATTTTTGAACGAGGCAGAAGCATGGGAACTTGTAAAATATGTTGATAAAATATACGTGAAGCATGGAGCGCCAAAGAAACTGTATCAGGCTACTCCAGAAGAGGAGGAGATGCTCTCAAGAAAGGCGGCTTCTGCGGGTGTAGAATTTGTGCAGATTCCTCAACGTCACATAGGTAGTGATCATACTCCAGAGGTAATAAAATCCATAGAGAATTATCTGCGCAAAAAAGGTGTTGAGTTTTTAATTGAAACTAAGGTTGAAGATATTTTAAATGATGGAGTAAAGCTCTCAACCGGAGAAAAAATAAGGGCAAGGTATATTATTGCAGCCCCGGGAAGAAGCGGAGCGTCTTGGCTAGTGAATCAAGCCAAAAAGCTTGGTCTCGAAATTTCTCATGGTCCGATAGACATAGGAGTGAGAGTTGAAGTTCCTGCAATAATCATGGAACCTATATGCAAAATTAATCGCGACCCAAAGTTTCATATAATTACCAAGACCTACGACGATTTCGTTAGAACCTTCTGCGTTAACCACAGAGGTTATGTGGTTAGAGAAGTTTACGAAGACTACGTTGGGGTCAATGGGCATTCCCTAAGAGATAAAGCCTCAGAAAATACAAACTTTGCCTTTCTTGTTAATGTTGAACTTACTGAGCCTGTTGAGAATTCTACAGCCTATGGTGAGAGCATAGCAAAGACTGCTACTACCTTAGGAGGAGGCAAGCCCATTATTCAGAGGTTAGGAGATTTAAGAAGGGGTAGGAGGAGTACATGGAAAAGAATAAAGAGGTGCCATGTAAAGCCTACTTTAAACTCTGTTACTCCCGGCGATATAGCAATGGTAATGCCTCACAGAATAGTTACGGATATAATAGAAGGTTTGGAGATGTTGGACATGGTTATCCCTGGAGTAGCTTCGGATTCTACTCTGCTCTATGCTCCTGAGATGAAATTCTATGCAATGCGGGTTAAAGTAGGAAAAACCATGGAAACCAATGTTGAGAATTTATTTATAGCTGGAGATGGCGCCGGAGTCTCAAGAGGTATTATAATAGCCTCAGCAACTGGCATACTTGCAGCCAGGGGAATACTTGGGAAGGAAAAATGATAATTTTAAAGCTTGGAGGTAGCTTACTAACAAACAAAGAAAAAAAATTCTCAATAAATAGAAGAGTTCTCAAAAGAATAGCCTCTGAAATTAAAGCTTGTGAAGAAGAAAATGGAAAAAAGCTTGTGGTCGTGCATGGGGGAGGAGCTTTTGGTCATCCCTTAGCCAAGGAATATGAGCTTAACAGGGGATATATAAGTAAATCTCAGATTAAGGGCATCGCATTAACAAGAAAGGCGATGCAGGATTTTAATAACCTAGTAGTTAAGGAGTTTATTGATCAGGGGATAAATGCTATAGCTTTGCAAACCTCGGCAATAGTAACATGCGAAAACAGAGAAATAAAGTCTTTTAATCACGAAGTAGTTGAAAGATTTTTGGAACTTGGACTAACGCCAGTTTTATATGGAGATGTTGTTCTTGACGATAAGCTAAAATTCTGCATTTTGTCAGGCGATAGAATAATTACGCACTTAGCTAAAATTCTTAACCCTGGGAGAATAGTTTTAGCTACGGATGTTGATGGAGTTTTTGACAAGAACCCGAAAAAATATAAAGATGCAAAGCTTATCGAGAAAATTACTCCCGAAATTTTCAAAAGAAATAAGCTAAATTTTGAAAGCTATGCTAATGACGTAACTGGAGGAATAGAATACAAAGTTAGAGAGCTTTTAAGCCTTGCAAAGCTTGGGTATAACACAATTATAATAAATGCAAAAATAAGAGGAAGGCTCAAGAAAGCTTTATTAGGGCATGAGGTTGTAGGAACAAGAATAGAAGGGGAATGATAGAATGATAGATTCCAGAAAACTTGACCATATTAATATATGTTTGAGAAAAAATGTTCAATGCAAAGTAAAAGCGGGATTTGAAGATATTTATTTAGTTCATCGTGCTTTGCCCGAGGTAGATAAAGATGATATAGACCTAACTACAAAATTTCTCGGAAAAGAAATATCTGCCCCGATAATGATAGCTTCTATGACTGGTGGTCATGAGAAGGTTAAGAAAATAAATGAAAACCTTGCGATAGCGGCCGAGCATCTGAATATTCCTCTTGGAGTTGGAAGCCAAAGAGCTGCAATAGAAAATCCCGAGCTTAGACATACTTTTACCGTTGTTAGGGAGATAGCTCAAAATGCATTTCTACTGGCTAACCTAGGGGTAGTCCAGTTTTCCAAGGGTTATGGCATAGAGGAAGCTAAGCAAGCAATTGAGATGATAGACGCTAATGCTTTAGCCTTGCATCTTAACCCCCTGCAAGAAGCAATACAGCGTGAAGGCGATACGAACTTCAAAAATTGCCTTAGAGAGATTGAAAAATTGAGCAAGAGTTTAAAAGTGCCCGTAGTAGCAAAGGAAACGGGGGCAGGTATAGCGAGGGAAGAAGCAATTCTTCTTGAAAAAGCTGGTGTAAAGGCAATAGATGTTGGTGGAGTTGGAGGTACTTCTTTTGCAGCTGTTGAGTATTACCGCGACAAGAGTATAAAGCATGGCAAACTATTCTGGGACTGGGGAATACCTACTGCCATCTCAATCTTGGAATGTGCAGAATATACCAACCTTGAGATAGTGGCTACTGGGGGTATTAGAAATGGCATACAAATAGCAAAGGCTTTGGCTTTAGGAGCAAAGGTTTGTGGTATCGCTTTTCCTTTGTTAAAAAGGGCAAGAAAAAGCTACAGATATGTCGAAGACGAGATAAATCGCCTAATGGAAGAGCTGAAAATAGCTATGTTTTTGGTTGGAGCTGAGAAAATAGAAGATTTAAGAAAATGTGATTTAATCATAACTGGAAAAACAAGAGAATGGGCTATAGCGAGAGGAATAGATTACAAAAAGTTTGCAAATAGAAGGATAAAAGTGATACAATGGAGATAATACCGGTAGGTGGCTACGGCGAAATAGGAAGAAACATGACTTGCGTAAAAATTAACGACGAAGCCGTTATTATCGATATGGGTATTCGCTTAGATAGAGTTCTTATTCACGAAGATACCGACATATCAAAAATTTCCTTTGAGGAGCTAATTGCAAGGGAAATAATACCTGACCATAGTTTAGTAAAGGGAGATGTAAAAGCTATTATTGTAACCCATGGGCATCTTGACCATATAGGGGCAATACCTTTTATAGCAGATAAGTTTCCTAACGCGCCAATAATAGGCACTCCCTACACAATAGAGCTTTTAAAGAGAGAGGTTAAAGTAAACCCCCTTTACAAATTGGAAGAAGGGGAGATTTTGCAAATAAGCAAAAATATAAGCGTGGAGTTTATAAGAGTAACGCATAGCATACCTCAGAGCATAATGCTTGTACTCCATACAAAGGAAGGAAAGCTGGTATATGCTAATGATTTTAAGTTTGACGATTCTCCAGTAATAGGAAAAAAACCCGATTATAAGAGAATTAAAGAGCTTGGTAAGGAAAAAGTTAAAGCTTTGATCGTTGAAACTTTAAGGGTAAACGAGGAAGGAAGGACTCCTTCTGAGAAAATCGCCCAAAAGCTCCTTGAAAACGATTTAACCAAGGCTGAGAAGGATAAAGGATTGCTTGTAACTACCTTCTCTTCGCACATAGCAAGAATTTCCAGCGTAGTAAAAATAGCCAATAAAATAGGAAGAATACCTGTTCTACTTGGAAGAAGCATGCAGAGATATGTAGCTACCGCAGAGGAGACTAAAATAGTTGATTTAAAAAATGCTAGGTTATATGGCAATGCAGATGCAATAATGAAAATGCTTAAGAGAATAACGAAGGAAGGTAAAGAGAAATATCTTTTAATAGTTACCGGTCATCAAGGCGAGCCAGATGCTCTTCTCAGTAAGATAGCTAATAAAGGCACGCCATTCAAAATTGAAAAGGAAGACCAAGTTGTTTTCTCTGCTGACGTTATTCCCAATCCGATAAACCAAGCTAATAGATATGCTCTGGAAACAAAGCTCAAAATGCAGGGAGCGAGATTATTCAAAGGCGCTCATGTTTCTGGACATGCAAGCAGCGAAGATCATAGAGATTTGTTAAAGATGCTTCAACCCGAGAATGTTATCCCCTGCCATGGGGATATGAAGTTAAATGCTTGCTATATCGAGATTGCAGAGAGTTGCGGTTATACCTTAAATAAGGATATTTTTTTAATAAAAAACGGTCAAGGTATAGAGCTATGAAGGGCTTGCTTATAGATGATAAGGTTATAATAGAGAGCAAAGCAAGCATAAGTAAACTTGAACAAAGAGGTTATGGAAAAAAAGCAGATGATAGATTAGAGCTTTCTTTAATCGAGGCTCTTTTTTTGGCTGAGAGAGGAAGCCTTAAAATAAAAAATGCAAGCTTTGAAGAAATACTTGAAAAGGCTAAGGAAGAAGAGGAGTTTATTATTAAGTACAAAGTTTATAAAGACCTGCGCTCAAGAGGCTATGTGGTAAAAACAGGGTTTAAGTTTGGGGCACATTTTAGAGTATATGAGAGAGGAACCTTTGGTAAGGAACATTCTCTATACCTTGTGCACGTTGTTAAAGAGAAAGATATTTTAAGTTTTACGGAGTTATCAAGAGCGGTTAGATTAGCTCATAGCGTTAGGAAAAGCATGGTGTTTGCTGTTGTGGACGAGGAAGGAGAGGTAACCTACTATAGAGTTGAGAGGATGGTGCCCTAATGCAAGAATTCGTAGTAACGCCTTGGGAAGTTAAAGGCGAGATAGACTATGATAAGCTGATAGAGAAGTTTGGAACCAAGAGGATAGATGATAAGCTTATTCAAAGGATTGCAAAGCATACCGGCGAGCTTCATTTAATGTTAAGGCGTAAAATTTTTTATTCTCACCGTAGTCTGAACTGGATTTTGAGGAAGTATGAAGAAGGCGAGAAGTTTGTGCTTTATACTGGTCGTGGTCCTAGTGGCAACACGCATCTTGGACATCTAATGCCATGGATTTTCACAAAGTACTTACAGGAAAAGTTCAAGGCAAAACTTTTATTCCAGCTCACAGATGACGAGAAATTTTTATTTAAAGAAAGGCTTAGCTTAGAAGATACAAGAAGATATGCCTATGAAAACGCTTTAGATGTCATTGCTCTCGGCTTTGACCCAAAGCTTACTGAGATTTTTATTGATACAGAGTATATAAAAACCCTTTACAAAATAGCTCTCAAGGTTGCGAAGAAAATCACTTTTTCTACTGCAAGAGCTGTATTCGGCTTTGAAAATAGCACAAATATAGGGAGCATATTCTTCACGAGTATTCAAGCAGCTCCAGCCTTTCTTGAAACAGAGAGGCAAGGCAGGGCAATACCATGCTTAATACCATGCGCAATTGACCAAGACCCGCATTTCAGGGTTGCAAGAGACGTTGCTCCGTTGTTGAAGTATCCTAAGCCAGCTCTGATACATTGCAAGTTTTTCCCTTCCTTAGCTGGCAAAGATAAAATGTCTGCCTCTGAGGAAGAAACAAGCATATATACTACTGACGAGCCAGAGATGGTAAAGAGAAAAGTCATGAACGCTTTTACTGGAGGGCAAGCCACTATTAAAGAGCAACGTGAGAAGGGAGGAAATCCAGGTGTTTGTTCAGTATTCCAGTACCTCTTTTATTTCTTCGAAGAAGAGGATATGAAAATAAAAAGGAGAGAGCTAGCTTGTAGAAATGGAGCTATTCTGTGCGGAGAATGCAAGCAATACCTCGCTGAAAAAATCTTAAGATTTTTAGAGCAACATCAGGAAAAGAGAGAGAAGGCGAGAGATAGGATAGAAGAGTTTATTGTTAGAGATTGAAGTTTTGTTTTAACACCCAGAATTCAGCTTTTTATCTCCATAACTATAGATAAAATTCCCCAAAATCTCCTTATTTGTGGCGACCTAAAGTCTTCCTTGGGGTAAATTAACAACCTCAGATTTTTTGCGAGTTTTTCAGAATTTTAACCGTAAATTATATTGGCTGTGGCAAGGAAACGACCATAAGTCTGAAAGAAAATCAGTGGGGGCACTGGGATTTGAACCCAGGTCCGCGGGTTTCCCTCTTTTTAATCGCCCTTAGGCGATTGAGCGTCTGGAGCCCGCTATGATAGGCCAAGCTACACCATGCCCCCAATTCATATAAATTTTAATAGGAGCATGCCGTTTTCAAACTTTTTGTAGGTTAGGTTGGGATTGGGGATTATTGTAAAGTAGGTTTTCCCTTTTCCAAAGGCTTTTATTTCAATCGAATTCTGAAGCTTTTTAATGTTTATATTTTCTTCACTCTCTACGTCTGGTAAGAATATCTTGACGAGTTTGCCTTTCTCTAACACCTTAACCTCTGGCTCAACGACCTTCATGTTCTTGTTCTCGTGGTTTTTCTTTGAAGTCTCCTCTCTTTTTAGATATCCCAGTTTACCAAGCTCTTTAATTGATATTCTTGGCTCTTCATCTTCTTTACGTGAAATTTCGACAACGAAGCCTCTACCAAAAGGAAAATCAGAAATATTTTCTCCGAACATGCTTTTAAAGCTTTTTTCGAACATCTCAAAGATTTCTTCCAATCCCGTTGAGTACTTACTTGCTCCGCAATATGGGCAATAATTCCAACCCTCTTTTAGCTCTGCACCGCACGCTCTACACTTCATATATTCTAATTTTTCAGTCATCATCTATAAATTTGTTGCTATGGTTTTTATAATGGAATTTTCTCAACCTCAAGCCTGTCATAGGTAGGATATTCCTCCACCAAAAAACATCTATATTTTTTTGAGAACATCGTTGCAATCTCGGGCAGGGTTTCTAACCTATTTTTTTCAATATCTAAGGCTATCAATTCCTCTGGAATTTCGTAATCTCTAATCAAAATTCTTCTGAGCTTCTCAAGTTTCTTTAAGCTCGGGTTTTTAATTTCTATGACGCCCTTGAAAAGAAGTCCATCTCTTGTAACTTCTTCATAAGGTTTTGCTATGTTCTTTGCGGTTCTTATCAGCCTTTTTCTCAGCTGTGTGGCATCCTTATACGAAGAGGTGCAGTAGTGAATCGGTAAGCTTAGATTGATTTCTTTTGCTTTTTTTAATACCTTTAAAGCGGTTTCTTCGCTTCCTTTAACAGCATACGAAGTCTCTGATTTGATTTCATATCCTCTTTTCAAAAGTTCCTCTGCATTGGTATCTGAGAATTCGAGTTCATTCAGATTTAAAAAATTTCCTCCAAGCTTCTCAAGCTTTAAGGCTATTTTTACTATGTCTTCTTCTTTGCCCGGGAATACTGGTATCTCTATACCTGTGGCAAGCTTTATTTTAATGGCATTCTCTATGCTCTTCCACTGCTTTTCTTCGATCAGGTGATATCTTATCTCATTTAGTCCAGCGTCTTTTAATTTTTTCAGAACCTCTAATGATGGAGCATGGGCGGTGTATAAATGAATGTGAAAGCTTTCGCCAAATTCCTTTTTTAATAGAGATATAAACTCAATGCATCGCTCAACTCTTAGTAAAGGCTCACCCCCGGTAACACCCGCTCCTTTTGCTCTCATGCGTTTTGCCTCGAGTATTATATCTTGGTTTTTCTTAATAGGTCGTTCATTTGCCCAAGCTATGTCTTTACCCCTTCTCTTCTCTGATATTGGACAATAAAAGCAATTTTTATCACATATACCAGTTACAAATACCACGAGTTTTGCACCCTCTTTGCAGATCTCGCAACCTTTTGCAAGCCTAAACATTTTTAAACCTCTTTAATTAATTTAATAGCATGCTTAGGATTATACTAATGCTCGGCTTTGTAGGAGCTATCTTATTGTCTGGATTTTTCACGTTTGTTTGTTTATATGCAAGAAACCTAAAACTCTCTGGTTATAGCTTAGTATATCTTATACCAAGCATTCTCGGGGCATATTTCACATGGAGCTGGAATTTGAGATATGTAGCCTATGTAATAGGTTTTTTGATCGTAGCAACGATTTATGCATTTTTAAAGATAACAGAGCCAGAGCTTGGAATTTTTGAAAGATTTCTTTCTCCAGAGAGCCTTGAGAAGCGTGGTAAGCTCTACCATGCTGCAAGAAAATATGAAAAACGCAAAGACTATGTTAAGGCAGCAAAGGCTTATATAAAGGCTAATGCCATAGAAAGCGCAGCTTGGGCTTACGAAAAAGCAAAGCTTTTTCAAAAAGCAGCAGAATGTTATGAGAAACTTGGCGAGTATAAAGATGCAAGTGAGGCATGGAAAAAGGCTGGAGATTTAAGAAAGGCGGCAGAAGCTTTGGAGAAGCTTGCAGAGGAGGAAGAGTGGTATTTAGAAGATGCCGCCAAGCTTTGGGAGAGCGTAGATAAAGAAAAAGCTAAACGAGCATGGCGAAGGGTTGCCGAGTACTATGAAAAAGAGGCAAATGAAGAAGGAGTTTTCTATGAGGATGCAGCTAAAGCCTATGAAAAAATTGGAGAGATAGAAAAAGCCAAAGAATGCTATGAAAAGTTCATAGAATACTGTAAGGAACAAGCAAAAGAAGATGAAGCATGGCTAAAGTATGTTGAGGAGACAAAGGAAAAGATAGAAAAAAGCTTTAATACATGACCTTAATTTTCAATCATGGAAATTTTCTGGGCAGACCAAAAGGCTAAGGAGATAGTAACAAGGAAGAAGTTTCGCTACATTAATAAAGAGATTCCAGAGTTTAAGGAATACGTTATCAAAACCTCTGCCAGCATCTCGGGAGTTTTGCATATAGGAAGGCTAAGCGATAGTATTCGCGGGGATAGCGTTTGCAGAGCTTTATTGGATAAAGGCTATAAAGCAAAGCTTGTTTGGGTCGCAGAGGACATGGATCCTTTGAGAAAAATTCCAGAAGGCGTGCCCTCAAGCTACGAGGAATACATAGGCTTACCTGTTGTAAAGGTTCCCGACCCTTGGGGATGTCATGATAGCTATGCAGAGCACCATGTTGCTGGTTATAAAGAAACCCTTGAGGAGTTTCTTTATGTAAAGCCCGAGTATTACTCCATGCAGGAGGAATATAATAAAGGAAGCTTTAAAGAATATATTAAAGCTTATCTTGAAAATCTCGATAAGGTTACAGAAATCCAGAATAAATACAGAGAAAAAGCTTTGGATAAAGGATGGAGTCCTTGGCTCCCAGTTTGTAAGAACTGTGGAAAAATAATAACGCCAAGAATAGAGAAATATGAGGATGGCAAGGTTTATTACAAATGCGAAGACTATGCCTTTGAAAAGCATGTTGCAAAAGGCTGCGGTTACGAAGGTATCGCTAATCCATTAAAAGATGAGGGAAAGCTTCTGTGGAAAGGTGAGTGGGCTGCCCAATGGGCGAGATGGCGAGTAGTAGCAGAGGGTGCTGGAAAAGAGTATGTTGTGCCAACAAGTGCATGGTGGGTGAATGCAGAGCTTGCAGAGAAAATTTTAAATTATCCAATGCCAGTGCCTATATTCTATGAGCATTTGATGATAGATGGTAAAAAAATGTCTGCAAGCATAGGAAATGTTGTTTATCCAAGACAATGGCTTGAGGTAGCTACTCCTCAATTGTTAAGATTCTTCTATAACAAAAAACTCATGAAGACAAGAAGCTTTTCATGGGGCTATCTCCCAATGCTCTTTGACGAGTATGATAGGCATGCAAGAGTTTATTTTGGTCTTGAGACTATAGAAAATGAAAAAGAAAGAAAGCACATGCAAAGGCTTTATGAAATTTCGCAACTCAAAGAAATAGAAAAACCTTTGCCATTATCTTTTTCTCATGCTTCTTTAATAGCCCAGCTTTTTGAGAGCGAGGAAGCGATAATTTCAAGCTTAAAGCGTTCTTCATGTTATGATGAAAAAGTTAAAGAGGAAATAATGAAGAGGATAAAACTTGCTAGAAATTGGGCTAGAAAATATGCTCCTGAGCATATGAGATACTCTCTTCTGGAAGATATAAACAAGGTGAAGGAGAAGCTTGACGAGAAGCAAACAACCTTTTTAACCAAGCTTGCAGAGTGGCTTGAGGAAAAACCCAGAACAAGAGAAGAGATACATAACCAGATTTACATACTTGCAAGAGAGCTTGATATTCGGCCAAAAAAAGCGTTTCAGACAATATACCTAGTAATGCTTGGAAAATTGGCAGGACCAAAAGCGGGAACGTTACTCGCTTCCTTGGACAGGAAATGGGTCATAGATAGATTAAAATGCAAGCGTTAAAAATACTAAAAAGCTCAAGAATTGAGTTTTTCAAAAATAAAAAGTTTTTTATAGATGAGGTTAGCTTCTCAAAGAACGTTTTTATCCCACTCAGCAATGCATGTAGGAACCGCTGTGCTTATTGTGGCTTTGTTTCTGAGAATCCAGATATTCTAGATAAAAGAAAAGTTAAATCTATTCTAGAGCTCGGAGCTAAATATAAATGCAGAGAAGCTTTGTTTACAATGGGCGAGAAGCCAGAAAGCAACAAAAAAATTAAAAAAAAGCTTAAAAAGTTTGGATATTCCTCTACAATAGAATATCTTTATGATTTATGCAGGGAAGCGTTGAAATATAAACTTTTACCACACAGCAACGTTGGAGTAGCGAGCATGGAGGAGCTTAAAGCTCTTAGAGAGGTAAATGCTTCTCTTGGACTGATGCTGGAGAATGTAAGTGAAAGACTTTGCGCAAAGGGCATGCCCCATGAGCATAGCCCTGGAAAAAATCCCAAATTAAGAATAAAAACCATAGAATTGGCGGGAAAATTAAAAATACCCTTCACCACGGGATTGTTAATCGGAATAGGCGAAACCTACGATGAGATTTATGAATCTCTGCTGTGCATTAGAGAACTTAATGAGAAGTATGGTCATATTCAGGAAGTAATCATTCAGAATTTTAAGCCTAAAAAAGGCACACCAATGGAAAATTTCAAAGAGCCAAGCACATTCAAACTTCTAAAAGTTACTTATGCTTCAAGGGTTCTATTGGAAACCCTTGGGATACAGGTTCCTCCAAATTTGAATAAGAGATGGCAGCTCTTCCTTTTTTATGGAGCTAATGATTTGGGTGGAGTTTCTCCCGCCACGATAGATTACATTAATCCCGAAGCCCCTTGGCCAAGAATTGAGGAGCTAAGGAGAAAAACTAATAAACTTGGGATAAGATTAAAAGAAAGGCTACCCATCTACGAGAAGTTCATAGAAAAAGGATGGTACTCCGAAGAGGTTGGAGAGATAATAGATGACAACAAATCGAAGATTTGTTAAGGAGATATTAGATAAAGCTTTAAGTGGAGAGAGAATCTCGAAAGAAGAAGGGCTTAAGCTACTAAATGCAAGCGAAGATGAGATTTTCTCAATAGCAAGGGTAGCAAATGAGCTTAGAAGAAGAAAGGTTGGAGAAGAAGTTACCTACGTTATAAATAGAAACATAAATTATACCAACATCTGCGTGGGAAGCTGCAAGTTTTGTGCTTTTAGAAAAAATGGTAAAGAAGGTTATTTTCTCTCAGAGGAAGAAATAAAGAAAAAGGTTGAAGAGGCTGTTGAATATGGAGCAACAGAAGTATGTATTCAAGGTGGCTTGCATCCAAGCGTTGATGTGGAATTTCTGGGAGATTTAATAAAAATAGTAAAGAGTATCGCTAAGATACACGTGCATGCTTTCTCTCCGATGGAAATTTATCACGCTTCAAAAAATAGCAGAATAAGTATAAAAGAAGCTTTGAGTTATCTTAAATCCTGTGGTTTAGATTCAATCCCAGGCACTTCTGCCGAGATTCTCTGCGATAAGGTAAGAGAAAAAATTTGCCCCGAGAAAATAAAAACAAAGACATGGGTCGAAATAATAAAAACTGCACATAAGCTTGGCATACCCTCTACAGCGACGATAATGTATGGGCACATAGAAAAAAACTCGCAAGTGATAGAACATCTCGAAATAATAAGGAAAATACAAGATGAAACTCAAGGTTTTACCGAATTTATTCCTTTGTCTTTTATTCCATACAATACAGAGCTTGGCAAGCAAGCAAAAGGTGCTTCTTCCCTTTACGATGTTAAGATATTTGTTATTTCAAGAATATTTTTAGACAATTTTGTTAATTTGCAGGCCTCTTGGGTTAAGCTTGGGAAAAAGCTTGCTCAGCTAATGCTATGTTTTGGGGCTAATGATTTGGGAGGCACGCTCATGGAAGAAAACATATCAAGCTCCACTGGACTGAATGTAAACATTCTTTCTAAGGATGAGCTTGAAAACATGATAAAACAAATAGGTAGAATACCAAGACAAAGAGATACCTTATATTCGCACCAAAAAAAATAAATATGCACCGAAAAGAGATTCAAAGGATAATGAGGGCGTATATTGTAGTTATAGGTTTTTTTATCTTAACTTTATCATTGGTTCATGCAGATGCAATCATAGAAATTACAGAAGTTAAGATAAACGATGGTTTAACCCATGAGGTCTCAAACGATACAAATTATTTTGGACCAAATATCCCACAAAATGCAACAGTAAAGGTTACTGTTAATAATACAGGAGATTTTAATGCTCAAACAGTGATTTGGTTGAATATAACAAATGAAAGTGGAGACTCCGTTTATCTTTCTTCAAATCATAGTTTATATGTTCTAATGGGAGGAAGTAATAGCACGACCTTTGTTGTAAACATTTCAAACTTTACTTCAGCAAATACCGGGAGATATAATATAACTGTAAACTTGGAATATACAAAAAATTCTACCGATAATGAAACCATAAATGATACTTCAGAATACATAAACTTGGTTTATCTTGAAATGGGAGAATTCAGGATGGAGCATAGTAGTAATGACACCGCAAAGGGAGATATTGTTAGATTTTTACAAACTGTTAGAAATCCGGGCAGCATAAATGCAACCGCTGAATTTGAAATTACGATTTATTATGATAAAGATGGAGACGGATTCAATCAATCAGATTTGGTTACAGATATCTCAGGTGGAGGAGTATTTGTAGTTGGAGCTGGTGAAACTGTGACTAAAACTTTTATATGGGAGCCTGAACAAGAGGGATGCGAATATTCTGACCCGACAAGGTGGAGAGCAAGGTCATGGTTTAGATACGGTTACTCCTATTATAACGGCTACCTTACACCCAAAGAAATAAAGTATATCAACAACATTACAGTAGAATATTTAAAGCTTGAAGACGAACGCATGGATTTTGCGGAGTTAGCTCCTGGAGACCAAGTTCGTGGATTAGTATATGTTAGGAATTGGGGTGTAAGCAATGCAACCCTTCATGAAGCTATGGGCTGGATAGAAGATGAGGATGGGAATGTAATAATGGTATTATCACCCCATTATACCACTCCTACAGTATATCAAAGCAGTGGAAATGCAAGTATATGTCCTTTATCTTCTCCAGCAGATGAAAGACAGCTCACCTTTACAGGAAATTTACCAGCCGATATTTCAGTTAATAAGAGCTATAAGTTGATAATGGCAATAGACTATGGAGTTCCAAGAGGGGAAAATGGAAATTTCAATAAAAATGTAAGTGTTTCCTTTGAGGTGGTGAAGGCAAGGATAAATAGCATAACAAAGGATAGAGAGGAAGTACCTCGTAATGGAAAAGTTAAATTTACTGCTGAAGTTGAAAATCTCGGAAAGAATAAGATAGATGATTCTGGAACAATATATATAAAAATATACAATGACACCTTAGGTTACTCTTGGAGTTATAATACAACCCCTGAAATAGAAGGAAACAGCAAGAAAAATCATACCTTTGAATGGAGTCCATCTTCTGATGTTCCTCTTGGTTCTTACAATGTGAAAATTTGGTACGAGTTTGGATTGAGTGGAAAGGATACCAAGTTTTCAAATATAACTGTAGTTTACATGGGCGTGAAAGATGTCAATTCTCCCTCTGTTGCACCTTATGACTCTACTTTGATAAATGTTACTTTAAATAATGTTGGACCTACGAATGCAACCTTAGAGTCAATAAGAACATGGATAGATTGTCCTTCTAATCCAATAGAGATTGAAAACATAACTCCTATTTATAATGTTACCTTAACGCCTCATGAAAATAAATCCTTCCTATTCAACTATACCTTTAACCCTGATGGCATAACAAACGGAACCTACTCTATAAAGGTAAACTTATCCTATGGAGGGATAAAAACTACTTCCGCTCCAGCAAATATAAATCTTCTACCGGTAGGTATAAAATCCTATTCCCTACCAGAATTAGCCACAACAAATTCTCCCTTCAATATCACTATCCTTTTCAAAAATATAGCAGAGAGCAATGTTACAATCACTTTAAACATAAGTGCAAATGGGACAACATGCAATTATACAAATTTAAACATAACCAATAATAGCGAAATGGAAGTAATACGAACTTGCACTTTAAATTCTGATGGAATATACAATATAACCATAAATGTTAACTACTCAGGAACAACCTCGCAAATACAGAGGTATAAAAACATTGAGGTTAATTCCTCTGCCCCAGAGATAGGGATAAGTAATTCGGATATAGAAATAACTCCCTCTTCTCCCACAGATGGGCAGACAGTAACAATAAATGTTACTCTTCATAACTTTGGAAATAAAGATGCACAAGATATTAAAGTTGTTCTTTTTGTAGATGGCAATGAAACTTCAAATAAAACAGCATCAATAAGAGCTAACTCAGAAAATAATACAATTTTTCAATGGGTAGCAACTCAGGGAACGCATGAAATAAAAGTTATTGCAGATTATGAGAACAAATATGCAGAAGGAGATGAGAGTAATAACAGTGCAAATGTTACTTTAACAGTTACTTCAGCTCCTTCTGGTGGAGGAATTTCAGGAGGTGCCGGAGGAGGCGAAGCTCCTTCAGCTAAGGTTACTGTAATAGAAGCTCCAAGTTATATACCAGAGTATGCCATAGAAGGAGGACTTACCCAAACCGAGGTTATAGAACTGATAAAAGATGCGAGATTAGCCTATGCAGATAGATATTATATAGAGGATA
>CBFDVL010000023.1:0-15201 GCA_965613365.1 uncultured archaeon
CATTTGCCTTATTGAAAACAAGCTCAACTGCTTTCTTTACGTATCTGAATCTTCCTTCGGGCTTTAAATTAGAAAATTCTACAATCTCAGAGTAATCTCCTGAGATTATCCTTATTTTTCTATCAGAATTCTCCTCAGCTTTAACATATACCCTTTTGTCTATCGCTCCCGCAAGAGAAGGCTCACCATAGACAACCGCATGCTCTCCAAAAAGAATAACCTTGCCCGGGGCAGAGGCTATTACTGCCATAGCTCATCTTCTAAAAACTATTCCAGCATAAGCTACTACCTGCAATCTATCGCCAGTAACATCTCCGCTTGTACCGTATTTTAAAAGCTCTCCTTTGGTTGCTCCAAGTTTTTTGGCTACTGCTATGCATGTTGCTATCGCTCCGTAGCCGCAAATAGAAATGTTGCGCTCATAGACTTCTCTGATAAACTTTTCTTCATCGAGAGCAAGTATATGCTCTATGGCTTTAAAATCCACTTTTTTAGCATAGTCTTCGGGGACATAATGGGAAAAATCACTACTTGCCAAGATCAATAAATTTTGCTTTGCAAAATTTAACGCGAAATTTGACAAGCATTCGGCTAACTCTCTGCATGTTTCTAAGTCCTGCATTCTCAAGCAAATAGGAACGAACTTAAACTCACCATAGATATACTGAAGAAAAGGCAACTGCACCTCTATGGAATGCTCTCTAATATGGGCTTCTTCATCAACATCAAGAATCTCGCAATTTCTCCATAAATATTCAACAGCTTCTGCATCTATCTCAACTTCGCCTAAGGGAGTAAGCCAGTTTTCCTTTGAGGTCGCTATGCTACTACCTATGCCGTAATGGTTTGGACCCAGAATTATTATTGTAGAAGGTTTTTTGTACTTGGCAAGCTCATGGTAAACATAGGCTGCTTCATATCCAGAATAGACATAGCCCGCATGAGGAACTATTGCACCTACTATATTGCTTTCCTCTTCACCTCTTTTTGGAAGCTCTTTTGGTCCAAGCTCTGATAAAAAGCATTCTTCAATCTGCTTTAACAAAGTTTTTTTATCCGAAGGATAAAAAATACCGGCAACGCTTGGGTAGCGCATTTTCTTCAACTTTCACCAAACTCCTCAAGTGACGGGAACTCTTCCTCGTTGAGTTCCCCCCTCTCTCTGAGAATCTCGCGTGCAAGAAGCCAGTATATTATAGTTAAAGCCTTTCTCCCCTTGTTATTTGTTGGGATTATTATATCACAACCACTTGCGGAGTTATCGGTATCGCATAGCGCAACCACCGGCAAGCCCATTTGATTTGCTTCTTTTAAAGCCTGTTCATCTCCTCGCGGGTCTGTTATTATAACAACCTCGGGCTCTATAAAGTACTTCAGACTTGGATTAGTTAAAGTTCCCGGTATGAATCTTCCACCTATTGCTATCGCTCCAACTATCTTTGCAAACTTTTCTATTGGTTTTCTACCATATTGTCTTCTCGATACAACGAGTATTTTATCCTTTGGAAATTTTGCAAGGAACTTGGCTGCTATTCTTATTCTCTCGTCTGTTTTCTTGACGTCGAGAACATAAAGCCCGTCTGGTCTTACTCTATATATATAAGGCTTCATATCCGCGGTTTTCTGTTGCGTACCTATGTGTATTCCCGCTGCAAGATAATTATCTAGATTAGTTAACAGCTCTCCCATATTCTACCTCCTTGGAAGCTGAGACATTTTTGCCTTTTGTTCAAACATCTCCTCTATTCTTATAAGCTCATTAAGCTTTGCTATTCTTTCTCCTCCCACCACACCCGTTTTTATTATCGGACATCTAAAGCCAACTGCAAGATGCGCTATGGTTTCGTCGGTGGTTTCGCCTGAACGATGGGAGAAGACCGGGGTAAGCTCTTTACTTCTTGCTAAGCTAACGGCTTTAAAGGTATCTGTTAAAGTTCCGCACTGATTTGGTTTTATCAGTATTGCATTTGTCGCATGCTTCTTTAAGCCTTTTCTTAATCTCTCGACATTCGTAACATAAAGGTCATCGCCGCAAACCAAAGCATTAACGTTCTTTGTTATCTCAGCAAAACCCTCAAAGTCGTTTTCTTCTAAGGGGTCCTCTATGTAGTAAAGGTTATACTCCTCCGCTAAGTTTATCATATACTCAATCTGCTCCTCTCTGCTCCTTTCTTTACCTTCTGTTGCATATACATATTTTTTCTTTCTGCTGTTCCAAAGTTCGCTTGCAGCTACATCTATTCCCAACCTTACTTCAACGCCCGTTTCTTTATAAACCTCTTCGCAAGCCTTTGACAAAACTTCTAAAGCACCTCTATCATCTATGTTCGCTGCCCATGCTCCTTCATCACCCTTGCCCAAAGGCTTGCATCCTTTTGCTATAAGTAGCTCCTTAGCCTTCTTATGAACTAAAGAATTTACGTTCAAAGCCTGCGTAATGTTCTCTGCCCCCACGGGCAAAACTAAGAACTCCTGAATGTCTGTGGAATTGCTCGCGTGAGCGCCTCCGCCTATAACATTTCCGAGGGGGTAAGGAAGCTCTCTCGAGAAAGTTCCACCTATGTATTGATATAAATGCAACCCATGAGAAGAAGCCGCCGCCTTTGCATTTGCCAAGGATAAAGCGACTGCTGCATTTCCGCCTATATTTGAAAAGTTATCTGTGCCATCAACCTCCCTTATTATGCCATCTATAACTTCTTGCTCGGCAGCATACATTCCGATAAGCTCGGGAGCAAGGGTTTCTTCTATCTCAACTATGGACTTATCCACTCCTCCCTCTGGAAAAGCTAATACCTCGTATTTCCCAGTGCTTGCTCCGCTTGGTGCTGAGCATCTACCAAATCCCGCTTTTGTAATCACCTCAACTTCTATTGTAAAGTTCCCTCTACTGTCAAGAATCTTTCTTGCTCTTACATCTTCGATTACCGTGAGATATTTGTTATCCTGATACATCTTATTCACCCAATTCCTTCTTAGGGGGCAATCTTCTTCTCACCGTTATCGGTATTACTCCCTCTTCGAATTCTTTCACTGCTATACGTATCGGGTCAATTTCGTTGATTTTCTTTAAAAGAACTGGTGCCCCCATTGAAATTTGTAAAGCCCTTGCTCCTATAATTCTTGCTTTTTCAAACCTCGTATATTCCATTCTATGCCTCCTTTATAGTGGGGCCGCCGAGATTTGAACTCGGGTCACCAGCACCCCAAGCTGGGAGGATAGACCAAGCTACCCTACGGCCCCAGCTCGTCGAATTTTATCACCTCATCTATAAAATCCATATGAGTTAATAACATTCTTCTACAGCAGTATCTTTTTATTCCTAAGGAATCTAAAGCTTTCTTTGGATGTTCTCCTTTCTCTACCCTTTTTTTGAACTCCTCATATTTATCTGCAATTACAGCTCCACAGCTGAAGCATCTTACAGGAATTATCATTATTTTCACCTATATGACTTCTGTCTTCTTGCTCTTGCTCCTCTTCCACCGTATTTCTTTGGTTCCGCCCTTCTTGAGTCGCCTTTTAATATTGTTCTGTCATACTCCATGTATATATCTCTAAGCTTCGTATTATCAAAGAATTCGACCAAACCTCGACCTATAGCAGTTCTTATAGCCTCTGCTTGTCCCATGAAGCCTCCGCCTTTAGCTACTACATCTATATCTACTTTCTTTGCAAGCTCGCCAGCTAATAAAAGCGGTTCCATTATCTTCATCCTAACGATCTCTGGTTGAATAACGTCGAGAGAAAATTTATTAATCCTTACTTTACCTGTTCCTTCTCTTATAACAGCTCTCGCAATTGCGGTTTTTCTTTTTCCGCTTGTTTGGACTATTTTTTTCTCCAAACAAAATCACCTCAAAATTTTGCTCCCAAAAGCTTGGATAACTCTTTCAATTTCATATATTTAGGTATCTCAAGTTTAAATACCTTTATCTCCTCTATACTCTCAGCTTTTCCCTCAAACTCCTTTGGCGTGCCTACATAAACCCTAAGCCTCTTAAAAGCCCTTCTTCCCTTATCTTTTTTATATGGTAGCATTCCTCTTATTGCTCTTCTTAATATGCCATCCGGTCTTCTTGGATAATGTGGTCCGTGCCTCCTTGGATTTACTATACTTTTTCTCTCTCTTCTTTCTCTATACTTCTGCAATATTGATTCTTTTGAGCCAGTGATTGCACATTCCTCTGCATTAACTATCACTATCTCCTCGCCATTTAAAAGCTCCTTTGCAACAAGAGATGCAAGTCTTCCCAGAATTAAATCCGTAGCATCTATCACTTTCATTGAATCACCCTATTATTTTAACTCCCGAACCACGAGGATTTCTCTCCATAAGCTCTTTTATCGTAATGCATTCCCCTCCAGCTTTGATTATTTTCTCTCGCGCCTGTTTGGAAAAAGCTAAAGCACTTGCGGTTATACTATGAGCTATATCACCAGAACCAAGAATTTTACCAGGAACTATTATCAAATCTCCTTCCTTGGTATGCCTTGCGATTCTGCTTATATTAACTTCTGCCATTCTCGACCTTGGCTTAGCTAACCTCTCTGCTATATCCTTCCATATTTTTACTTTTTCCTGAAATGACTTAACCTTGAGTTCTTTGATTAACTCTTCAAGCTTAGGATTCTTAGATCTTTTCCTCAATTCTTTACCTCCAGATGATGCGGGGGATGGGATTTGAACCCACGCAGGCACTAAGCCACAGGACCCTCAATCCTGCGCCTTTGACCAACTCGGCCACCCCCGCATTATATTAAGTTTTTCAATTCTTCTGCTTTATTTATTACTATCTCGCAAGCTTTGGAGAATATCTCCTCTGGTGGGAGTGAGCCGACGCTTTCAATTCTAAATATGAACTTTTTGTTATTGCCTCTCACCTCTATTGCGTTTAGCTCACAAGCTTCACTACAGGATTTGCAGAGTATGCATTCCTCAAGATTTTGAATTTCAACTTTACCGTCTTCCAACTTTAATATATCTCTTGGGCAAGCTTCTATGCAAGCTCCACAGGAAGTGCATTCTTTGCTTATCTTGATCTCCGGGTAATACTTGTAGCTAACAACCGCTGGCTGCCACTTTGCGTGCTCTTTGCCTTTGCCAAGAATAGCCTCGGCTTCAAAGCTCAACATTTGATTTCTGCCAAGCTTTACTATAGGAATATTTGGTAGAGGTTTCATTTCCTCGTGGTCTGAGATTAGGTCGTGAGAATAAACTATGCATGGTCCTTCTTTATCCAAGTGTAGCCTTAAAGTGCAATTTGCACATCCCTTGCCCTTGCATGTACATTCATCTCTAAAGTTAAGTAAGCTTAAGTCTGTCTTTATAGGTATT
The DNA here is from genome assembly GCA_965613365.1 of uncultured archaeon. Taxonomy (GTDB): domain Archaea; phylum Hydrothermarchaeota; class Hydrothermarchaeia; order Hydrothermarchaeales; family CAZSVW01; genus CBFDVL01. The sequence continues at coordinate 5,340 of CBFDVL010000023.1, forward strand.
AGCCCAAGTCTATGGGCTATTATCTCATCATATAACGAGGAAGTATTTTCATAGAAGATAACATTCTCTATGGCTAAGGTTGGCACCTCTGCCATTATGCATCTTCTCAAAGTATTAACATAACTTGGAGGCAAGTCTTCGATTAGCAATGTTAATTGATTATCTTTTTTTTCCAGTATCTCAACTTTCATTCTTTATACCCTTCTTCCTCTTTTTCCTCCCTTTGGTCTTGTGCCATCGTGAGGTATCGGGGTAACGTCTTCTATTCTGCCTATTTTAAGTCCCGCTCTTGCCAGAGCTCTAATCGCCGGCTGAGCTCCTGGTCCTGGAGTCTTTGATTTGCTTCCACCCGGAGCTCTTACTTTTATATGCACTCCTACTATACCCTTCTCCATGGCTTCTTCTGCCGCTCTCGCCGCAGCCTGCATCGCTGCATAGGGTGAGCTTTCTTCTCTGTCAGCCTTTACAATTCTTCCACCCGACCAAAGCGAAATAGTCTCTGCTCCCGTTATGTCTGTTATATGAATAATCGTGTTGTTAAAGGAAGAGTATATATGAGCTATTCCCCAAGCTTTTCTATCCTTTGCCATTGCTAACTACCCCGCAAGGTTATTAAGTTTTCCTCTTCAGGTTTTACAAAATAGCTCGGTATGGTAACTTTTCTACCATTGACTAGAATATGGCCGTGAACTATGAGCTGGCGAGCTTGTCTAATCGTTCTTGCAAGTCCCTTTTTATAAACCATGGTTTGAAGCCTTCTGTTAAGCAGGTCTTCTACAGTAAGGCTTAGAACATCATCTAGCGTTGCCTCTTCTTTTAGCAAGCCCATTCTCTGAAGCTTGCTCAATAGTTGTTTCTCTTCCCTTCTCGCCTGCTCTGTTCTCAAAGCAAGAAGCCTTCTTGCATTCCTCCTAAAGTTTCGAACTATGCTCATCGTTCTCCATAACTCACGCTTATTTTTCAAACCATATTCCTTCAAAAGTTTCTTCTCTTCCTCTATTCTATCTGCCTGCCAAGGGTGACGAGGTTTTTCATACTTCTTTTTGAATCTCCTTCTCGGGTCCCCCATGCTATCTCCTCAACTTATTTCTTTCCTCCCTTCTTCTTCCTCTGAACTCCTACCGTGGCTCCTCTTCTAAAGCTTGTTCTTGTTCTCTGACCTCTTACTGGCAAGCCCAGCTCGTGCCTTATACCTCTGTAGCTCCTTATCTTTCTAAGCCTCATTATATCTTCTCTAAGGCTCATCATCAAATCTGAACCTATAACATGCCTATCCTTACCAGTAACATAATCCTTTCTTCTATTAAAAAGCCATGACGGAACATCGAGCTTATCAAAATTATTTATAATCTCATCGAGCTTTTCAACTTCCTCATCGGTCAAATACCCTACTTTCTTTTTTGGGTCTATTCCGGCAAGTTTACAAATTATCTCACCTGTTCTTACTCCAATACCTCTGATTTTCTCTAATCCATAAGGTATTTTCTTGTTTCCATCTATATCTACGCCAGCAATCCTAACTATATATTTAAATTCGGTTTCCTCTTCCAAGTACTCGCCTCCTGTGATTCCTTATTGAGTTAAATGCTAACCTCGTGTAATTTTTTGTAAATTTTTGAGGTATTTAAACTTAGCGCCGGGGATGGGATTTGAACCCATGAGGGGCAGAGCCCCACCAACTCTCTTTCTCTCTGTTCGTCTGTTTAATGACGAACAGAGGACTCAAGGCTGGCGCCTTCCCGGGCTAGGCTACCCCGGCTTTTTTTTACTGCAAGATATACTCTATAACCTCCTCTTTTAGACAAGGTTTTAACGTTTCCAAACACCTCTAAAATTTTTTCCTTTACCCTTTCATGACCTTTTCTCACAACGACCTGAAGAGTTCCTCCCTCGTTCAGTCTTTCCTTTGCTCCTTCTATAATTTTATACACAACTTCTAATCCAGCGGTTATTGGCAAGTTGCATAATATAACATCAAAGTTTTCGTTTTCAACCGGCTCATAAAGATTTCCTCTTCTTACTTCTGCATTTTTTATATTATTAAGCTCAAGGTTTCTCTTAGCAAGCATTACAGCTCTTTTATTTATATCTGTGAGTATGACTTTGTTCTTTGTTAACTTAGCAGCCACTATTCCGAGAACACCATAACCACAGCCCAAATCCAAAACTCTGTCATTTTCTCCTATTTGCATACGTCTCACTAAAAGCTCTGTTCCTCTGTCTATTTTTTTATAGGAAAAAACCCCGCTACATGTTAAAAATTCAAATTTTCTTCCTCTTAGAAGAGTGAAAATTTTACCATATCTTGGCTTGGATTTTGGCTTTTCTGTAAAATAATGCTCCACTTCATTCTCCATTTTTCCTTTTCCACATTCTTGGATATGTTGAAGGTTTCATTAAAACTCTCTTGGTTTTAACAGCTATTCCATAATCCTCCATTAAAATGGTTTTTGTATCCATTAATGCCTCGCCTATCGCAACGAGCTCTCCTTTTAATGTGAAAATCCCTACTAAATCGCCAATTTCGATTTCTGAATCCACTTTAACTATGCCGGGAATTGCTAAATCTGCGCCATGACAAATCGCATCTACCGCGCTATCTCTTATTACAACCTTGGGGGTATAAATTAAAGCTTCTTCTACGGGTCTTATGACCTTCTTTATATACCCCTCTTTTCTATAATCCTTCCAGAATTTGTAGGCATCCACCACATCGTGCAAAGTTACTAATGTTTCTTCTGTGAAGCTTCCACTTTTGGTTCTTCTTAGTTCTTTCATATGCGCCCCGCACCCAAGGACTTCGCCTATATCATGGCAAAGCTTTCTTATATAGGTTCCTGCATCACAACCAACTCTGAAAAGAACATCTTTTTCCTTGAATTCTATTAACTCAAGATAATATATTCTCCTTGTCCTCAACCTTCGCTTAACGGCGCTCTTTATCGGAGGTCTCTGAATTATCTCACCCTCAAATTCTTTAAACACCCTCTTTATATCTCTTTTCTCGACATCTCCATGCAAGTGCATTACGCAAACATACTCTTTGGCTGCAGGCAAAATGGTTTGAACGATTTTTGTTGATTCTTCAATAGCTATTGGTAATACTCCGCTAACCTTTGGGTCAAGTGTTCCACCATGCCCAGCTTTTTTAACATTTAATATCTTCTTAACCCAAGCCACTACCTCGTGCGATGTGGGTCCACGAGGTTTATCAAGGTTTATTATCCCGTATTTTATATGTTCCTCTACGCTTCTTTCCTCTGGTCTTTTACCAAACCTCTCATCTGTCTCTGTCTTTCTCTTTGTAATCAACTTTCTCTCTTTTTCAAATGGTAGTTTTCCCATCTATTATTTTACCCCCATTAGATCGCTTTCTTCCTCAAATGATGTATTTCCATTGCTAATTACCCTTCCAATAGATTTGCTTTTTTTAGGGCTTCCTCGACCTCTTTGCTCTTAGCCCCTTTGCTTATCTTAATCACGTGCTCCGTTGGCTCAAGATGTCTTATATTACATCTCCTTCTTTTAACATAAGGAGAATCGATTATTACAAAATTCCTATCCAGCTTATCAACTACTACGCAAAGCTTGCCTGCCTCTTTGCCAGCGATTTTAATACATACTCTCCCTATTTCCATTGTCGATCACCTCTCTTCATTTTCTCCACTAGATTTTTGATTGTCTCAACTATAACCTCTGCCGACCAAAGCTCTGTATTTATAACAAAATCATAAGGAGATAAATCATTTAAATCTATACCATAAATTTCTTTATATCTTTTAAGCTCGCTTCTTTCGCGTTCTCTTGTTTCTCTGAGTGCGGTCTCATAATCCTTATTTTCCCTCTTTGCTACTCTTTTAGCTCTTTCATCGAGGCTTGCCTTCAACCATATTTTTAAATCTGCATCTATCAACCAGCCACTCAATCTACCATCTATGACAACATTTCCTTGCTTTGCAAGCTCCTTTTGTCTCTCATCCACAAGTCTATCAAAGCTTTTATCCTTCTCCGCAAGCTTAGAAAACTCCTGCAAACTCATTCTTCTCTCCTTCGCCATTTCTCTAAATACCATGCCCGCCTGAACATGTCTAAGCCTGAGCTTCTCTGCAAGAGCCTTAGCTACTGTTGTTTTTCCACTCCCTATTAATCCGCTTATGGTTATAACAAGATTTTTCATTCTCTCCTCAACTTAGCCTTTATTACCTTTCGCATACACCTTGAGCACAGGTTTGCATACGGGCGAGTTGGCACTTTTTTAGATTTTGGCAATCCTCTCAAAACTCTTGGGACGTTAAGCTCTGCTTTACAGATTGCGCACTTAGCTCGCAAAGGCTTTTTCCTTCTGTAATGATAGACCACTCTTCCTCCCGGAGTTCTTTTTGCTACTCTCCTATAGGACCTTGACCTGAACCTTGGTGCTACTATTTTAATCCCTCCTCTTTATTTTTTTATGTTTCCATTTTCAAAATAACCTTTAGTATCGAAGATGTTGGAATAGAGCAGAAGATATACCATCCAAACCATCCTAAGGTATTGCCAACATGTGGTAGAGCAAAGGGCAATGCTACAAGATATCCATGCGTTGCTATGAAGTTATTTAAATATTCATAATACCTTAACCAATTAAAAATCAATATAATGGGCAAAAGAGTATAAAGCATTGGTTTCATGCTCATCATCATCATTTCTTTCTGGACTTCCATCATCCTAATGTTAACCTTTTCTAAAGCCTTTTTATCATTTTTTTCCCTTGCCTCTCTCATCTTTTTCTGATATTCTTTGATTTTCTTTTTATACTCTCGCATTTTATCTTGGTCAACCATTTTTTTGGTAATTAGTATCATAACAGCAGAGATAAGCACTGCACATAGCGCTACTCCAAGCATGACATTAAGATGATAATCCCGAGTAAGATGGAAGAAAATACCAAAAATCGGTGAAAACATTGCATTTAAAATCTCTGCCAATCCCATTTTTACATTCTACCTCCTCAGCACATTTGCAAGCTCTTGTGCTGCTTCCTCAAGCTTTCCATCATGATTTCCTATTATTTTTACCGTAGCCCCGGTGTACATTGCATAAGCCATTGCCATTGCTCTATTCATCAGCTGATGCTCCTCGATTTGGGATATATACTCCATATCTCTAACCCTAGTAGTATCCTTAACCCTTCTGATCAAAATTTCATCTGGATTTGCCTCGATGACTATTATAATTTCGGGTTGAAGCTCATCAAGGACCCATTTAGGTAAACCTGGCAAATAACCCTTAGGGGTTGAGATAGTGCAATGAGTATCTACTATAATATTTGTTTCTTTTGCCTCTTCGGCTATCTTCTTTGCCGCAAGCCTTTGAATTCTTCTCTGCTCTTCAGTAGGCAGTTTTCTCATCTCGTCCCTATGTTCAACAAGCTTTTCTTCCATAGCAACCTCTAACATTTTATCTCCATAATTCACTACCTTAAATCCAGTAAGCTCCTCAAGAGCTTTATTTAAAACCGTTGTTTTTCCAGCTCCTGGAGTACCAGTAACCACAACTACGCTCATATTACCTCACCAAATAACTTTCTTACCGCAGGATGTAATTCCATTAATTGCTCTTTTGCTATCTGCTCATATAAATTATAAACTATTCCCACTGTGAGTAAAACTCCTGTTCCTCCTCCCAAAGCTCCCGTCAAATCTCCAAAAGCTGCAAGCATGCCAACTGCTGCACCTCCAAGCAGAGTAATCGCTGGTATATATTTCGAGAGAACTCTCTCGATTATCCTTATATCACCTCTGAAGCCGGGAATTGTCATTCCTCCACGTTGAAGCTGCTTAGCTACCGTCTTGGCATCCATGCCCGTGGTTTCTACCCAGAATTTAGAGAAGAGCATGCTAAGTATTATCAAAACAACGGCATATACTATGGTCGCAGTTGGATCGAAGTTTGGACTGTATATTGGGCTGGGGATTTGAAGATAGTAAGCTACTCCATTTACCGGTCTATTTTCTACGAAAGTTCCAAGCAAAGGATGACCAAACCTATCCATCAGCCTTGCCCAGAGTTGGACATTGGCTAAGAAAATGCTTGCAAATATCACTGGTATATTGCTCGCATATATGAATTTTATTGGATACCTGCCCCTTGCTCCTCTAAATCTTCCATAGGTTAAAGGAATCTCAACTCGCATGGTCTGGGTATATACCACGGCAAGGAATACTATTATTGTTCCGAGTATAGGAACTAATAGTCCAAAGTCTGGACTACCATTCATTATCGTGTATATAAAAGCAGGAATTCTTCCCGCAGGTCTTACTTCGCCTTTTACTGGAGGTAGTGGATTAAGAGAACCTATAACTATTTGTGAGCATACCCCCGCGGCTATGAATAATCCAACACCGCTCCCAATAGACCATCTTGAAACTACTTCATCTAAGTAAATCACAAATAGCCCGCCAAGAGTAAGCTGAGCTATCACCAAAAACTGATAGTAAGGGTCGTTGTTTATTGCTGGCAATGCCCCCATTAAAACCATTACCGAAGCTTCAAAAACTGTAAAGAGTATTGCAAGAAACTTCTGTGCCCCTTGAAACAACGCTCTGTCTCTCGGGTTTGATAAGTCTAAATCTATTAATTTTCCACCAACAAGAATTTGCAAAATTATAGAAGCGCTAACTATTGGACCTATACCCAAGGTTATTATCGAGCCAAACTTACTTGCTATAACCGCTCTAACACTCTCAAAATAATCAACAGCTTTTGGGTCTAAGCCTACCAGGGGAGTCTCATTCAGCAAATAATAAATTATTAAAACCGCTACCAACCACTTTATCTTTTCTCTAAACTTTAAAACATACTTAGGTCTCTCTACCTCAGGGAGACTCGTGAGAAGGTTTTCGTATTTGTGAAGAATGCCCATTTTACCCCTCGATTGCTTCTCCACCAGCTTTTGCTATCTTTTCTAAAGCTGAAGCTGAGAAAGCCGAGGCTTTAATAATTAATGGTTTAGTAATTTCACCTTCTCCAAGAACCTTATAATTGTCAAGGTTAACTATTAATTTACCTTTCTCCTCCTTGGCTATACCTTTTTTAAGAAATTTATCGAGTTTTTCTTCTATTTCTCCAAGATTTATTATCTCACGCTCCTTCTTAACAGCCTTTGGTACTTTAAATCCCCTTCTACCAAAGCGATCGGGAGCATACTTTACTACCCAACTCCACTTATGCTTACATCCTCCCGCTTTACCTGCTCCTCCTTTGCTTCCTTTTCCTCTTCTTTTTTTATGCGAACCTCCACCGCATGTTCTTGAGCCACGTTTTTTTCTGATTTTCCTAAATCTGGTAGCCATGCTCTTCACCTTTTTTATCTCATTCTATATAGCAAAGATCCTATCTCCTTGCCTCTATATCCTAAAGCGCCACCCTCAGAAAAGCTTCTCTTTATCTTCCTGTAGCCCTTTCTTGGAGGATGCAGCCTAAATACAGGTTCCAAATTAGGAATATCTTTAAGCTCTGCTTTAAAATTCACAAAAGCCTTTGCAAAATCATCTATGGACTTAAATTTCGTTTTTTCTTTAACGTACTCATCTGTAAGTTTTTTTCCTCCTATAAGCTCACCTCTATGCTTCAAAATTAAGGCTACATCTTCTTCATCGACTTCACCCCAAGTTACATAATCCTTAACTTTCCGAAGCATTCCCAAATAGCTCGGTCTGTCATCTATGAAAACGCAGTGGTTAACTCTTGTTAGTCTAAGCATCTTCAATGTATCTTCTATCTCTCGGTTAACTTTAACCCTGCCCCTCACTCTTACTACTGCAAGTCTTTTCATTATTCCACCCTTCCCTCTACTATGCCTATTTTCTTGGCACTCGCTTCATCTATCTTTACCAAGGCAGTTTTTCTTAAAGCTTCATATACGGCGCCTGCAAAATTCACTGTGGTTGTGGTCTGCCCTTTTGAATAGGACCACGCATCTTTAACTCCTGCGAGAGTTAAAATTTTCTTTGGTATCTTTGCAGCTGCTAAACCCACGCCTCGAGGAGCTGGCATAAGCGTGATTCTTACACTTCCGCATCTACCTTTAACTTGGAAGGGTATAGAGTGAGGCAAGCCACACCCACATTCCCAGCTTCCACATCCTCGCCTAATTTCAATAAGATTGAGCTTCGCAGCCCTTATTGCCTTTCTTATCGCCGGACCTACCTCCTTGGCTACACCCTTGCCCAAACCAACATATCCGTTTTCGTTCCCTATAGCTACTAATGCTCTAAACTTAGTTCTTCTTCCAGACTTATGCATTCTTTGCACAAGGGTAATATCGAGAACTTCTTCTCTTAAATCAGGTAGAAGGATATCCACTATCTCGGCTTCCATGATAGGTAACCCTAGCCTGAATACCTCTTTAATATCTGTTATCTCTCCATTTTTTACCATTCTTCCAAGCTTTGTTTTAGGCACCCATTCTTCTTCCATATTATTCATGATTATACACCTATGCACCCATTATTTTACTCTTAACCTCTTCAAAATGCTTGGGTAATTCCTCTGAGATATGCTCTCCTCTTATTCTCTCTTCCTGAGGGAATACTTCTTCGGAATGAGGTATTTGCATTCCAGCATCTACTAAGCCTTTAAGCGCCGCGAACACTCTCGAACCTCTAACAGGTGAATGCAAACCTATATCCAATACTCCTTCCTTTATTCCTTTCTTCAAAGCTTTTTTTCCACAAAGCAAACCAGTTAAGTAAGATGCTGGCAAATTTCCGGTATTTGCTTGCCAGCCATACTTTTTAAGCTCATTGGAATGAGCAGAGACTAAAACTCTATCTCCCTTAATATCAAAATCTATAACTTGGACTATCGTATGTTTTAAAGTTTTTCTAACCACAATCCTTGGCTTGCCTGATAACAACAATTTTAACCTTTTTCTATAGTCGGTTTTTCCCTCTCTTCTTCTTCTGAATGGCACTCTATATCTTGGACCCTTAGCCATGGCTCTTCATCTCCTTTATGTAATAGTCCACGTGAGCTTTGCTTCTGAATACTCCCCCCTTGGCAAGGAGATAGAGTTTTCTATAGGTGGCTTTATCAATTTTTCCTGAATCCCTAAGCTCTCTTAATCTTCTCCTTATGGCTCTTATTCTGGATATCCATCTCTGCTTTCTTGGATACCTTGCGTATTTAGCTCCTTTTCTACTTCCATGACCCCTTCTTCTTCCTTTTGACCTTTGGAGAGCTAGCTTTCTTGCTCTACATCTGCTTGTACCTTTCTTCTGCTTAGCTTTTATCTTACCCTCTTTTATAAGCTTTCTAATATCATCCCTAGTAACAGCTCCACTTACTTCATCTAAGGCTTCTGGGTCTATCCATACTCTATCTAATCCGACTTTTAGCATATCTGCAGCTAATCTGCGTTGAGTTTTTAAGTTCATGATTTCACCTGTTCAGAATTTTGATTCCAAGCTCCTCTGCCTTTTTAATTATGAGCTCTTTCTTTCTTCTTCCTACCGTAGCAGAAATTCTAATAGCTTGTCTTTCTTTATTAACATTATCAAGTTGAGAGGGAGTTTCAATCAAAATTTCCTCATAGCCAGAGGGATGCAAACCTCTTATGCTTTTTTTGGTTCCATAGCCTATGCTTGGCATTTTGCGTTTGCTCTTTAACTTAAGCCTCATTTTGTTATGCCTGCCCTTAGGTCTTCTCCATTTCTCTCCAAGCTTTTTTCTATAGTTCTCAGACCTTATAAACCTCTTTTTCATTTTCTCCACCTATTAAATCTTTACACCGTCTCTTTCAATAAGATATATTCCATCCTGTCTCTTATACACATCTCCGAGCCCACGAGACTAGGCATGATCTCGTATGCCGTCTTCT
>CBFDVL010000024.1:0-14963 GCA_965613365.1 uncultured archaeon
CCCGACGTTATATAACCAACAAAATATATAATGGAGGTAGCGTCGATAAAAAACGCAAGATACCGGTTAAAAATGGCATTAAATCCTTCAAAATTGTGTTAACTGTGATGTTTCTTCATTGATATTTCTTGCGTTATAAACTCTTTCGCAAGAAGACCACCGTTTTCAAACGGTGGATGAATTGCGACCACGATTCTTCACCCCATCAATATACCTCTTAATAACCTCTGCTGACACATTTCCAGCAGTTCCGACATAATAACTTGGAGACCATATACTTCCCCTTCTAAAGATTTGTCTCAGATGTGGAAATCTCTCAAAAATCCTCTTTGCAGTAACTCCTTTGACAACTTTGACAATTGCTGTTGGCGACTCAAAAGGGGATGCTGATATAAACAGATGGATATGGTCCGGCATTACTTCCAGCTCTTCTATTTTCCATCCCTTTGTTTCTGCTATCGTTTTCAACTGCTCCTCAACAAACTCCCTCACTTCGTCTTTCAATATGGGCTTTCTGTATTTTGGACACCAGACTATATGGTAGTTGATATCGTAAACCGCTGACGATGTTCTACCCATGGTAACCTATATATACCTATAGGTGATATATATACTTTTCGAGAAGTCATGAAGGCAAGAAAGACCATCAAGTGCGGTGTAGTCTTCCTGACAAAACATAAGCAGAATTTGCTCGACCAAGAGTATGATAACTTCCAGCACTTTCTACAGACTGGAGAAGATTTGGGCGTGTATTCTGCTCATAAACAACAAGCAAGGAGATTCTACAAGAAGATAAAGAAGAGTAGAGAGTATCCAATTTCCATAAGAAACGATTTGCTAAAGATTGAAAAAAGACCTACGAAAATTGTTAAATACTGGGCGAGGATACCAGTGAAGGGGCAATACGGTGGTGTGTGGGTAGCAATAAAACCTCACGAAGACTTCCCAGACCTCAGTACTTGTAAAATCTGCGAATCAAAGCTATACCGAAAAAATGGAAAATTCTACCTTAATGTTACCGTAGAGAAGGAAGTGAATATAGAGCTACCGAAGGAGAAAGAGAAAATTGCGATGATCTCAATAGATATAGGAGAGAGAAACCCTATAACCTACACCGTATATGCTGGTGGCAGAATACTTGATGTCGGTTTTGAAGGAAGAGAAATCAGGAGTATAAGATGGCATTACCTTCAGAGAAGACGGGAAATCGGTAAGAAGAAAGTGAAACATGCCTTGAGGGTAATCAAGAAGATAGGACATAAAGAGAGAAACAAAGTTAGAGATATTCTGCACAAGGCGACCTCTAAGATAGTAAGGATGGCGGAGAACCTGAGAAAGAAAGGTTACACTCCAATAATAGTAATAGGAGACATAAAGCATGTGAGAAAGCCAAGGGAGAAGGGAAAACCCAGAAACAGAAAGCTCAACAGAATGATACACTCCATGCCCTCTTACCAAGTCAAGCACATGCTCCAATATAAGGCTCTCTGGAGAGAGATACCAGTAATGCTAATAAACGAAGCCCACACATCCCAGCTGTGCTGGAGATGTGGGGCTTTGGGAAGAGTAAACAAGCGAAGGTTTTTCTGCCCAGAGTGCGGGTTGGACTACAACAGAGATTTAAACGGAAGCAGAAATATCTTGAAAAGGTCTCTCGGCTATATGCTGGGAGACTGGGCTGTCGTGAACCAGCCCGTATCTCCCCCTTTGAACAGTAGTCAGTTAAGAGTTCAGAGTGCGGGGGGAGAAGCCACCGATTTAAATCGGTGGTAGTTCACCTCGCCGATTAAAATATCAAAGCTTATTTTTCCCGTGTATAGAGCAGAGCCTATTACCACTCCTCCTGCTCCCAATGATTTTATTTTTTTTACATCTTCTACCGAAGATATTCCTCCACTTACTATTACTTTTGCCTTGGTAGAGCTTATGACTTCTTTTATTATCTTTTCGTTTATTCCTCCCATTTTTCCTTCAACATCTATATTCGTGAATAAAAATTCCTCTACCAAGGATTCAAATTTTTTAGCAAGTTCTGTGGCTTTTATCTTTGTTGTTTTCTTCCAGCCTTTTATTGCTACATAACCTTGCTTGGAATCCAATGCTATGATTATCCTTTCTTTGCCATATTTTTCTTCCAATTTTTCTACTATCTCAGGGCTTTTTATGGCAAGCGTGCCGAGAATTATTTTTTCTACTCCTAAATCTAAGAAATGCATTGCATCCTCTAAGCTCCTTATCCCTCCACCAAATTGAACCGGAATTGAGAGTTCTTTAACTATCTCCTTTACTATGCTTTCGTTCTTTCTTTCTCCAAGAATTGCTCCATCCAAGTCTATCAGGTGTAGTCTTCTTGCTCCTTTCTCCTCCCAGTGCTTTGCAATGCTTACCGGTTCTTCAAGTTCAACTATTTTTTTGCTTGGGTCCCCTTGGACAAGCTGCACACATTTTTTATCTTTAAGATCTAAAGCAGGAATCACAAGAAACATTGGCATAAATAACTTTTTAATAATTATATATGCATTTCGTTGGGATAATAATTAACAATTTTTTTGCTTGCTTAGCTACGATTTTCTTAGGTTATTTCCTTTGCAAGCTAGAATTGACAATTTATAGAAAAGTTTCTTTAGAAACATATAGAAGGTTTGACAGAGCGTTTGATCCATTCTACTCTTTTCTTGGGAAGATGAGCAGTATTTTTAGAAAAGCCAAACCTTGCTTTCGTTCTTGCTTGTTATATCTGATTTTAATCCCCTCACTTGCCTTGGTTTTGAACACCATTGTCATTTTCTATGTCCTTGTTTCATGTCCCAAATGCTTGCTTCCCCATGGTATATTAGAAATACCAGCCATCTATGCAAGCGTTTATTTAGGTTATAGCATATTCGAGCATAATAAGAATATTCTTTTATCAGAAAAATCTGAGATCTCTCTTCCTCGAGGGATTTTTGTTAAGGTTTCTGCACTTCTCCTAGCTTTTACCTTTTCGGCATGGCTTGAATGCATGACATAAATGTTAAGTAAAAATCGAATGATTTCGTTAGCTTTTTTAAACAGTTATAAGTTAAATTTTATTTATGTAAGACTTCAAATTCTAAGGAATAGGCTTAAAGTTTATTTATTAAAAGGGGAGTAGGCAAATGAGAGGAAAATTTAACCTAAGGGCATCGTTTCTTATAGCAGTTGTCCTTCTTGGAGGCTGCATAGGTAGTGAGCAAAAAAGCCAACCCATAGGAGGATATGAAGAACAATTCTGCGGATGGTCAACTTTCGGAAAGTGTTCTTCAGACAAAGATTGTATTGTGGGCGGATGCTCTAGCCAAGTATGTCAATCGAGATTCGAAGAATCGATAATAACGACATGCGAATGGAAAGCTTGCTATGATGCAGAGAAATATAAATTAAAGTGTAGGTGTATAAATGGAAAATGCCAGTGGGCAGGAGAAAATCAATGAACAAAGAAAAAATAAAAGAGAGCTTGGGCAAAACCATAAACAGCTTTAAACAAAGCATGCCTATATTGTTAGGAGTTCTCCTTCTGATAGCTCTTGCTACTAATGCTATCCCAAAAAATTTCTATGTAAGGCTGTTTACTGGCAATCCGTTGATAGATCCTTTCATCGGAGCGTTTTTTGGGAGCATAGCTGCTGGAAATCCTATAACAAGCTATGTTATTGGAGGAGAGCTTAAAAGTCAAGGAGTTAGCATGGTTGCGATAGTAGCTTTTATATTGAGCTGGGTCACGGTTGGAGTGATTCAGTTGCCAGCGGAAAGCCTTATGCTTGGCAGGAGATTTGCGTTGATAAGAAACTTGGTGAGCTTTTTTCTTGCTATAATAATCTCTATACTAACAGTTTTAACGTTGGGGTTGAAATGAGAGCCGGAGTAGTTTTTCTCGGGCTTTCAATATTACTTTATTTATTAATTTTAATAATAAATAAAGAACTTGCAGTGGATTCTTTCTTCTCATTTTTAAAGCTTTTAAAAAAGCTTCTTCCAGTTATATTTCTGGTGTTCTTGCTAATTTTTCTGACAAATCTTATTCTAGAACCAGAGAAGATTTCTAAGCACCTCGGAGAAACTTCTGGAATTAAAGGCTTCGCTCTCGCGATCATTGGAGGTATTCTCTCTACGGGACCAATTTACATGTGGTATCCTATGCTTGCCGATTTGAAGGAGAAGGGGATGAGAACCTCGCTGATAGCTACATTTTTATACAATAGAGCTGTTAAAATTCCTCTTCTACCAATGATGATTTACTATTTTGGCGTGGGCTTCACTTTTGTTCTAACCTTCTACATGGTCATATTTTCCATAATTGATGGTATTGCCGTCGAGAAGATTCTGCAAAAGGTTGGAGGTGAGGAAAATTAAGATTGCAATTGCTTCGAAGGGAAAGGATGAAAACTCTGAGATAAGCGACCAAGCTGGAAGGTCGCCTTACTACTTAATCTTTGATGAGAAAGGAGAACTTCTTGAAGTAATTTCAAATCCTTTTAGAATAGGTGGGGGAGGAGCAGGCTTTGCAGTAGCTAAAATGCTCGCAGATAGAGAAGTTAATCTAGTAATAGCCGGAAAAATTGGAGATAAAATGAAAGGTGCCTTAGAGACAAGAGGCTTGAAATACCAAGAGAAGAGTGGAATTGTTAAGGAAGTCTTGGAAGAACTCAAGAAATCCTAAAGAACAACCACCCAAATTTCGTCTTTAAAAGTACATACGTCCCCTTCAGTCTCTCTCCTTTAAACTTTACCTTAAGCTTATCTTCGCTTCTTTCGAGAAGTTCATATTCTCCTCTATCCCAGATTTTTACTTTGCCTGCTCCATAGAAACCCTTGGGAATCTCGCCCTCGAAGTTTGCATACTCAAGAGGATGGTCTTCAACAGCTATGGCAAGTCTTTTTACTCCCTTTTCTAAAGGAGGCTCCTTAGGCAGAGCCCAGCTTTTAAGTACTCCGTCCAGCTCTAAACGTAAATCCCAGTGGAGCTTTCTTGCACCGTGTCCGTGGATTACGAAGGTCGACATAAAACTCAAGGGATCTCTAATATCTTCACTCTAATATCCTCCTCTATCTCAGCTATAGCAAAAGTAGGCTTAGCATACCTTGGCGTGGTAGGGCTTCCCGGGTTTATTATCTTCACTCCTCTAAGCTCGGTAACCAAAGGCATGTGAGTATGCCCCGTTATTATCACGTTGCATCCATTTTCTAATGCTTTATAAACGAGCTTGGCTTTGTCTCCCCTTGGATATATTCCATAGCCATGAAAAAGCAGGATTTTAAAGTTGTTTATTTTTAGTATTTCTTTCTCTGGTAACCTTGTTCCATAAAAATAGTCCATGTTTCCTTGAACTGCTTTGACCTCTGAGATTTCTTTAAGCTCATCTAAAATCTCTAAAGAGGTAAGGTCGCCAGCATGCAATATAATATCAACATCTTCTTTTACAAAGGTATCTAAAATCGCTCTTGGCAAATGTCTTGCTCTATCATAGATGTGCGTATCTGAGAGTATTCCAAGCTTCATATGGTTATTTCTATGTCGAGCTTTTCTGCAAGCTCCTTGTATCTATTTCTTATTGTAACCTCGGTTACTCCAGCAACATCAGCTACCTCGCGCTGAGTTCTTCTCTCTCCGAGCAAAACGCTTGCAATGTAAATCGCCGCGGCAGCTACCCCGGTAGGACCTCTTCCCGAAGTAAGCTCTTGGTCCATGGCTTTTTTGAGTATTTCAATAGCCTTTGACTGCACTTCTCCAGAAAGATTGAGTTCAGAACCAAATCTTGGAACATAATCTATTGGCGTGGTAGGTCTTAGGTTTATATTTAATTCCCTTGAAACAAATCTGTAGGTTCTTCCTATTTCTTTTCTATTGAGCTTAGCAGCATCTGCTATCTCATCCAAGGTTCTCGGAACTCTGCATTGCCTGCATGCCGCATACAGTGCTGCCGCTGCTACGCCTTCTATGCTTCTCCCTCTTATCAACCCCTTTTCAACAGCTTTTCTATAAACCATGGCAGCAGTTTCTCTAACGTTTCTTGGCAAGCCCAAGCGAGAAGCTACCCTGTCAAGTTCTGTTAGAGCAAAGGCGAGATTCCTTTCTGTAGCGTTAGAAACCCTTATTCTCTGCTGCCATTTTCTCAGCCTATAAATCTGAGCTCTTTTGCGAGCAGAGAGATCTTTACCATAGCTATCCTTGTTTCTCCAGTCTATTACCGTGGATAAACCTTTATCATGTATGGTATAGGTCATAGGAGCTCCCACTCTGCTCCTCTTAACCCTTTGCTCATGGTCAAAGGCTCTCCACTCAGGTCCCATATCTATGATTTTCTCATCTATGACAAGTCCGCAGTTATTACATACAATCTCGGCTCTCTCATAATCTCTCGTTAAACTTCTGCTACCACATTCGGGACAAGCCTCAATATATTCTACCTTCTTTTCCAACGAGACTTCCTCCATAGATAGAGAGTTTCATTTTCTATTTTTTCAAGGTCTACCTTCTTTTTTGGTTTAATAACTAAATAGGGATTTGAAGAGGAACCAATTATATCGATGACCTTGCCAATTTTTCCTTTTTTCGTGGCTATCGTAGAATATAAAGGCGGAGTTTCTTTGACCCTGACAAGAATGTTTCCAGTCTTGGTAATCAAATAGGGCTTTCCAAGGGGTTTCAAAAAATCTCCTCCTTTTTATATTTTTCGAAAAATTTATATACTACTTATTAAGCTCTTGGGGTTAACACTTGTAATAATTCTTGAATCTTCCTCGCTTAACCCCGAGCCAAGAACTATTTTCTTCATCTGCTCTAAGCTGAGGATATCGCTTGGCGAATGGGCGTCGGTATTCAAAATGAGCTTTGCTTTTGCTTCCTTCGCAATTCTCGCCACATAGCCATTGGTTAAACAATGCCCTTTTCTTGCAGAAAGCTCAAGATAGACATCATTTTCTCTTGCAAGCTCTGCCTCTTCAATGGTGATTAAGCCGGGATGAGCGAGGATATCAACCTCAGGTAAGCTTACCGCTGCCAAGTTCGTTCCTTTTGCTACCGGCTCAACTATTGTCTCGCCGTGCACGATAATTATCTTAGCTCCAAGCCTTCTCGCCTTATTCACGAGCTTTTCTATCATTTTTGGAGGAACGTGGGTAAGCTCTACTCCAGCGATAACTTCAATCTCAGCATATTTACTAAGCTCCTCGCAAGCATTTACCAAGCTTGAAAGAATGAACTCAAGGTTTGTGTTATCTGCATGGTCTGTTATGGCTATGGCTTTGTAGCCAAGAACCCTGTATCTTCTTGCTATCTCGGCAGGTATTAGCTCGCCATCACTTAGTGTAGAATGAATATGCAAGTCAAACATTACAAAACCTCATTTATAATATAATCAACCATGTTTTTAAATATGTGGTACCCCTCTCCAAACTCATTTTTGCTTTTAGCTCGGCTCCAGTCGGGATAGGTTATTCTGAGAAAGGCTCTCTCTGGGTGAGGCATTAAACCCAAGATCGTGCCTTCGGGATTGCAAATACCTGCGATGTCTTCCAAAGAACCATTCGGGTTAAAGGGATATCTTCGCTCTGCAAGACTTTGATCTTGCAGAGCATATTGAAAAACTACCTGCTTGCTTGCTTTTAATTTTTTAAGATTTTCCTCGGAAGTAATAAATTTACCTTCTGCATGTGCTACCGGAAATCTAACAAAATGTAAGCCTTTGGTAAATATGCATTTTTCGTTTGTTACTTTAAGATAAACCCATCTGCACTCAAATTTGTTGTTATCATTTTTACAGAGCGAGGCCTGAACTTCTCTTTTATTTTCTATTGCTGGAAGAAAGCCAGATTCTATCAAAACCTGAAATCCATTGCATATACCCAAGATAGGCTTATTTTGTTTGGCAAACTCCTCCACCTCTTCGCCGAATCTCTCGCCAAGTATTTTCCCCATTATCGCGCCTGAGCGGACATGGTCGCCGTAGGAAAAGCCTCCCGGGATTATTAATCCATGGTAGCTTAGCAGGTCTTTCTCCTTACTTACGAATTTGTTTATGTGTATTATCTCTGCTTTTGCTCCGCATTGCTCAACTGCAAACTTTGTTTCAAGGTCGCAGTTTGTGCCAGGTGCGCGAAGAATGCAAACCTTTGCTTTAGTCACTTATACCATGCCTCCAGGCATTTTCAAGAACCCCAAGCTCAGCTCTTATTCTCTCTTCCTTTTCGCCGTGAATTACAAGCTCTTTTTTCGAAGAAGTTCTTCCTATTCTTGCAAAGGGAAGCTCGCTAAAAAGCTCCTCAAAGTTTTTGCTCTTGCTTTTTGCTACCTCTACGATAAATCTGCTATTGCTCTCTGAGAATATCGCATAGTCTTCTCTCATCTCCTCTCTTGGCAGGTTTTCCAAGAAGATTTCCATGCCTATTTTGCCAGAGAAGCTCATTTCGGCGCAGGCGACTGCCAAGCCACCTTCTGACAAATCATGGCACGCTAAGACCAAACCTTGGTCTATAGCCTTTGTAAGGCTTTCAAATATTTTTCTCCCAACATTTACTCTAACCTTTGGAACATTTTTTCCCAAGTAACCATTTATTTTATAGTAATGTGAACCCCCAAGCTCATTGTAAGTAAAGCCGAGCACGTAAATATAGCTATTGCCGCTCTTTAAGTCCATCGTTACAGCTTTTCTCACATCGGGTATTATTCCAAGAGCAGAGATTAAAAGCGTGGGATTTACCTGACCAAGCTGAGATTCGTTGTAGAGACTATCCTTACCAGAGATGAAAGGCGTTGCATAGGCTTTTGCAATATCATAGCACGCTTTAGCAGCTTTAACTAGGCTTCCAAGCCTATCGGGCTTCTCTGGGTTGCCCCAGCTAAAGTTATCAAGCAAAGCTATTCTTCTTCCACCAACTGCAATGTTGTTTCTTATGGCTTCGTCTATTGCCGAGGCTGCCATCCAGTAGGCATCGATTTTAGCATAGAGAGGATTAAATCCATTGGATATGGCGATGCCTTTCCAAGAGTTATACAGAGGCTTAAGCACAGCAGCGTCTGCTTGCAAAGGCTTTACCACACTCATCGCCTTAACCTCGTGGTCATAAGTCCTAACTACGCTTTCCTTACTTGCAACATTTGGTGAAGAAAGAATTTTAAGTAAGGCAGAAGTTAAGTCACGAGGCTCTTCAAAACTCGGCTCCTCTAACTTTTTCTCAACGAATTGAGCAACTCTTTTTACTCTTGGAATGGAAAAAAGAAAATTCATATCTATTTCTGCAATTTTTTCTCCTTTAAAGAAGATTTTTAGCTTTCTTTCTTCTGTAAATTTACCTACTGGCGTGGCTTCAACTTCCTCTTCCTCAAAAATTTTTATTACCTTCTCGAGATTTTTCTCTGGTATCATCAAAAGCATTCTTTCTTGGCTTTCAGAGCACCAGATTTCCCAAGGTCTAAGATTTGCATATTTTAAAGGCACTTTATCAAGGTAAACCTCAGCTCCAAGCTTATATCTCTCTGCTGTTTCTCCTATCGCAGAGGATAAACCTCCTCCTCCGAGGTCTGTAATACCGGAGGCAAGCTCTTTCTCTCTTACCTTTAGTATGGCTCTTTTCATCTTCTCCTCTTCGATCGGGTCGCCAATTTGCACCGCTGTAATAGAAACCTCCTCGCTCTCTTCGTGAAGCTCGGCAGAGGCAAAGGTAACACCATGAATACCATCTCTCCCAGTTTTTCCGCCAACAAGTAAAGCTATATCTCCAGCCTTTACCTCTCGCTTATACTTGCTCTTTAAAACTATACCAACGGTTCCGCAGTAAACCAAGGGATTTCCAACATAACCTTCGTCAAAAAAAATAGCTCCATTAACCGTGGGTATGCCTATGTTATTGCCATAATGTCCTATTCCTGCAACAACGTAATTAAAAATGAACTTAGGATGCTTTATGCCTTCCGGCAACTTTTCATAGTCATAATCCAATGGACCAAAACATAGCACATCGGTGTTTGCGATAGGCTCGCCCCAAACGCCAAGGATATCTCTTATTACTCCTCCCACTCCAGTAGAGGCGCCTCCAAAGGGCTCAAGAGCAGAGGGATGGTTATGAGTTTCTACCTTAAATGCTATTGCGTAATCTCCTTCAAAATCAACTATTCCAGCATTATCTTCAAAAACAGAAAAGCACCATGGCAAGTTTAATTCCTCGGTAACCCTTGCGATCGTGCTTTTTAGCAGATTATAAATCCTTCCTTCTTCTGTGATTATCTCTCCTCTAAAAGTTTTGTGAACACAATGCTCGCTCCAAGTTTGAGCAAAAGTCTCAAGCTCTATATCTGTCGGGTTTCTTTTAAGCTTTTCATAATATTTTTTAATGCTCTTCATTTCATCTAAGCTTAAAGAGAGCTGTCTCTCCTCCGAGATTTTTATTAGCTCCTCATCTTTTGCTTCGAGAAGGTTTATAATTTCAACGTGCATAATTACTCCTCAAGCTTTATGATTTCGTAATCCTGACTTATCGGATTAGCTAATAGGCGTTTACACATCTCTTCGATATCTTCTCTGCTAAGCTCGCCTTTAATCCTGAAAACCTTTGCCGTACTTACCTTCTCTACCTTATCGAAACCCAAAGCTTTTAACCCTCGGAGCGTGCTCTCGCCCTCGGCATCTAAAACCCCGGGCTTATAAGAAATTCTCACTTCCCAAAGCATGGAATCACCATAAGAATTTTTACTTTCTACTTTTAATAAAACTTTTTTATAGCTATTGTTTGGTCAAGTAAGTTTATCAGGTAGTAGGAGGGACAACCCCATCTTTTTCAAGGGAACCCTTAGGAAAAATAAAAATAAGGAGAAAGTAAAATAAAAACAAAAACAGAAGGTGATGCACAACGGAAACCTATTATGGTGGTATGAAATTGATAGTAGTGTTTACTCGGTCTCCATAACCGGATGGAAAATATGTAGTTGCCGGCGGCTATCCTAACATCTATATGTTCGACACCTCCCCACCTGCAAAACAACCTGCAGGAGATAACAGATACATCTACGCACTTGTTGCCATGCTCATACTAACAATAATTCTAGTCTACGGCTACAGAAAAGGTAGAGCGTAAAACCAGAACTCAACATAAGAGCTAAGGACGTGGATGGGGGAAAGGATGCAGACTTCAAGGCGGAGGGAAGATACAAAAATGCAACAATCAACCGAAGACCAATAAGACAGGTTTCAAATCACTTCATGGAATTATCCCTATTCTTCTGAATCTATTTCTTGAATCTTTTCTAATTTTGCTTAATATATCTTCAAAACCCTCTGGAAGAAAATCTTGCTCTTTGAATTTCATAATTATTTTATCTTCCTCTGAATACATCACCTCACCTAAACAATTATTTGATAAAACTTTTTTATAGCTATTGTTAATAAATATCTCAGGATGCTAACCAAGAGAATTATCCCATGCTTGGATGTTAAGGACGGCAAGGTGGTTAAGGGAATAAACTTTGTAAATCTAAGGTATGCTGGCGAGCCAGAAAAACTTGCAAAGCTTTATAATGACCAAGGTGCGGATGAGCTTGTTTTTTTGGATATTAGTGCATCTCCAGAGGGAAGAAAAACCATGCTTAGCGTTGTAGAGAAAACCGCCGATCAAGTTTTCATTCCTCTGACGGTTGGAGGAGGGGTATCAAGCATAGAAGATATAAGGAAGGTGTTGAAGGCAGGGGCAGATAAAGTAGCGATTAATACAGCGGCGGTTAAAAATCCGGAGATAATAAAGCAGGGGGCAGAGAAATTTGGAAGCCAATGCATAGTCTCAGCCATAGACGCAAAAAGGGTCTATGAAGACAGTGATGACAAGATCATCGTTAATACAAAACAGGGAAAATGCTGGTTCGAGGTTTACATTTATGGCGGAAGAAAAGGCACCGGTATAGACGCAATAGCTTGGGCAAAGAAAGTTGAAGAACTCGGAGCAGGTGAAATATTGCTAACGAGTATGGATGCAGATGGAACGAAAATGGGCTTTGATCTTGAGCTAACAAGAAAAGTCTCCGAAGAAGTCAATATTCCCGTTATAGCTTCTGGTGGAGCAGGTACTTTGGAACATTTCTATGAAGCCTTTGCCCTCGGTAAAGCAGATGCTGCTCTCGCAGCTTCTATCTTCCATTATAGAGAGTATGCTGTTAGGGAGATAAAGGAATATTTAAAAAGCAAGGGAATACCCGTAAGACTGTGAGGAGAACTAATCGCTTCGCATCCCCGCCTTTTAAAAGGTGGGTAAGGAGCGAAAGAGTTAAGACATAGAATCCAATAACAGCTATATGGAAAACATAACCACTATCCAGATTACAAAAGAGACAAGGGATATGTTAAAAGAAGTGGGAAAGAAGGGGAAACCTACGACCAGATTATAAAGAGGTTGGTCGAGTTATGGAAACAATCACAAAAACGGTAAAGGTTCGCTTACTGAAGCCAAACATGAATAAGGTGGAGGAATTAGAGGAGACTTTATCAGCTTATTCTCAAGCATGCAACATCTTCATCCAGCATCTAAATGGTATAAAACCAACAAGGAGTGTTTTGAACGGAGAAGTATACAGAGAGGTAAGAGACGTTACAGGGCTACCAACTGTTTTAGCTCAAAATGCAAGAGATGTTGCAATAGAGGCAAAGAAATCATACAATGTCAAGAATGGAAAGAAGAGTATACCTGCCTTTTCCAAATGTAAGGCGTTCAGACTGGATGAAAGAGGGTTCAGAATAATCCACAAACCCGACAACAAGTATCAGTTTTTAATCTCTTTAAGATTAAAGAACAGACGTGTTACCCTCCCATTAGAATGTTTGCCCTTGCACTATCCTTTCAAACTGTTAAAGGAGGTGATTGAAGGCACCGCAGAAGAAGGTGGAGGAAAATAAGAGAGAGGTTGCAGAAGCAGAGAAAGTTCAGAGCGATAAAGAAGCTTGGTGATAAGGAGAGAAGGTACAACATCGACCTCGCACACAAGATAAGCAAAGAAATTGTAGAGATAGCCAAAAAATACGAAAATCCAGTCATAGTGATGGAGGATTTAACCAACATAAGGGGAAGGATGGATTTTACGAGGGAGCAGAACTATAGAAATCACGCATGGTTCTTCCGCAGATTGCAATCATTTGTGGAGTACAAAGCTAAAGAAAGAGGCATTCCAACCGTCTTACTACCACCAGAATGGACTTCCGCAACTTGCCCGAAGTGTGGGGATGCAAATCCGAGAAACAGGAACAGGAAGAAGCATGAATATCACTGTCATTACTGCGGATACACGCTTAACGATGACTTAATTGGAGCAAGAAACATCTCACGCTTGTTCAATCATGTGGCATCTGGCTATATGTCAGGTGTCATGGGCTGTATGACCCAGCCCTTGGCGGGGGCGGCATGATGTCCAAGAGGACGGACTTAACCCCAACCCAGCATCCAGATGGATGCCCTCCAACTCATTGGAGGGAGGAGGTCACGCTTTGAAATGATAGTTATAGTAGATTATGGCATGGGAAATCTGAGAAGCATAACAAAGGCAATAGAGCATTGTGGAGCAAGAGTCGAAGTAACCAGAAATGCTGAGAAAATAGAAGAAAGTCAAGCTCTTGTTTTACCCGGGGTGGGAGCTTTTAAGGATGCTATTAAAGAGCTTTCTCCTCTTGCAAACATAATAAAAAAATATGATAAGCCTCTTCTCGGAATCTGCTTAGGAATGCAGCTTTTCTTCACTGAAAGTGAGGAAGGAGGATTATTTAAGGGTTTGGACCTAATTAAAGGAAGGGTGATAAGGCTTCCAGACGAGGTAAAAATACCTCATATGGGCTGGAATGATATAGAAATAAAAGGAAAAAGCAGGCTTTTGAAAGGAATAAAAAGCGGGGAATACTTTTATTTTGTCCATTCCTACTTCGTTGTTCCTGAGAACAACGAAACAATAAAAGCAACAACGAATTATGGCGTAGAAATACCCGCGGTTATAGAGAAGGAAAACATTTTCGCAACCCAGTTTCACCCCGAAAAGAGCGGGGAGGCAGGGCTTAGGATACTTAGAAACTTTGTTGAAATTGTTAAACCTTAACCCTTGCGATCCTATGAGCCCAGCATTGTAGGTTGACAGCTACCGGCAAGCTTGCAGTATGGCAACTTGCTACTTCTATGCTCACCTTTAAACAGGTGGTTTTTCCTCCAACGCCCATTGGACCTATGCCAAGTGCATTTATCTTCTTAAAAAACCTTTCCTCAAGTTTTGCTATGTTTTCATCGCTATTATGCTCTGAGAAATCTCTTATCAAAGCCTCTTTGGCAAGTTTTGCAGAGAAGTCGAAACTTCCTCCTATTCCTATACCAACGATTATTGGGGGGCAAGGGTTACCTTGGGCTTTTTTTACAGTTTCGAGAACAAAATCTTCAATGCTTTCATTAGGTCTAAGCATCTTTAACCTTGACATGTTCTCGCTTCCAGCACCTTTGGGGAAATAAATAATTTCAGTGTAGCTTTTATCCGATAATTTCCAGTTTATTATAGGCATGCGATATCCAACGTTATTACCGCTATTTTCTCTTGTAAGCGGAGAAACAACATTAGGGCGAAGAGGTATTTCTTCTGTTGCAAGCTTAACGCCCTCTATAATGGCCTCTTCAATTTCCTTCTTAGTTTTATTTTTTCCAAGTTCTACAAAGAAATAAGGGATACCAGTGTCTTGACAAATTGGCAAAGAAAGCTCTCTCGCAAGTTTTATGTTTTCAAGTATATTTCTAAGTTGGAGTCTTGCTATCTCATTCTCCTCGCTATCATAAGCTTTCATCAAAGCTCTCTCAACCTCAAGTGGAAGCTTGGTTTGTGCTTCTCTTATTAGCTCAACGATTTTTTTGATCATTGTTCATACTAAGTGAAAACTTTAAAAATAATTAACGCCAACTTTTTGGCATGATAAAGCTCACCGACGAAGGAAGGAAATACCTCG
>CBFDVL010000025.1:0-14814 GCA_965613365.1 uncultured archaeon
CTGCTCTGGTTCTGGATGGCTTTTTTTTTTTTTTCAAGCAGAAGACGGCATACGAGTTCATGCCTAGTCTCGTGGGATCGGAGATGTGTATAAGAGACAGGAAGAAGTATATTCAGATTTACTGAAAATAGCAAAAGAAAGGGAACGTAGCAAAAAGATAAGGATTCTTGAGGCGATTTTTTCAAAATTAAGTAGAGAGTCTAGAGAATTCCTAATCTCAAGTCTGCTTGGCGAGGTAAGAATAGGAGTGGAAGAAGGTCTAATGTTAGAGGCTATTGCAAGGGCTTCTGGCTTACGCAAAGAAGTTAAAAGAGCATATATGTTCAGAGATATAAAAGAAGTAGCGGAACTTGCTTTAACTCAGCCCAAGGAGCTAAGAAAAATAAGCATAGAAATTTTTTCTCCAGTTAGACCCATGCTTGCCGAGGATTCTAACTTGGAGGATGCCTTAAAAAAGAGCATGGCTCTTGAATACAAATACGATGGAGCCAGAGTTCAAGTGCATAAGAGCAATGGCAAGATAAAAATCTTTTCAAGAAGATTGAAGGATATCACCGAATATTTTCCAGAGATAATAGAAATAGTCAAAGAGTTTCCAGATGAGTTAATACTCGAAGGAGAGATCATTGCCTTCAAGGATAAACCTCTTCCCTTCCAGTTTCTAATGCGAAGATATCGGAGAATTCATGAAAGGCAAAGAATTTTCAATGAGATTCCGGTTAAAATATTCTTCTTCGATGTTCTGTATTTTAAGCAAAGCTTGATAGAAGAAACCTATGAGAAAAGAAGGAAGATTCTTGAGACCATTGTTAAAAATCATGCTTCTAAGCAAATAATTCCCTATTCGCTTGGCAAAGCAAAAAAGTTTCTCGACCAAGCCATTAATGAAGGGCACGAAGGGCTTATAGCCAAAGAGCTAAAAAGTAGGTATGAGCCAGGTAAACGTAGCAAAGCTTGGCTAAAGATAAAACCCTTTATTACTCTGGATCTTGTGATAATCGCTGCTGAATGGGGGCATGGTAGAAGAAAGGGATGGTTGAGTAATTATCATCTTGCTGCAAGAGATAGAGAAGGCTATGCAATGCTTGGAAAAACGTTTAAAGGGCTAACAGATGAAGAATTTGAATACCTAACTCAAAGGCTACTAAGCATAAAAATCAAAGAGGAAGGAAATGTTGTCTATGTAAAACCCGAGGTTGTCGTTGAAGTAGCATTTAACGAAATTCAAAAAAGTAGGCAATACCCTTCTGGATTTGCTCTCAGATTTGCTAGAATAGTCGGGATAAGAGAAGATAAATCCCCAGAAGAAATAGATACTCTTGACAAGGTTAAAAGCATTGCAGGTTTTGAAGCTCCTTATGAAGCCTAATAAACCTTTCTATCGCGGGATGGTTATCTCCCAATCTCCTCTTAAACTCCTCAAGTGCTTCTTCAAAGGTTATGTATTCTTCACCCTTAGTTAAATTATCTGCATAAGCCACTATTTTCTCCTCTATTGTCTCAGGAACATAATCTCTAGGAGGCAACCCTAGCCTCTCTGCTTCTTCCTTTGGTATTCCCGCGCCTATGTGTCTTTCGATTATCCTTATTATTCTCTCATCAAAACCAAAGTTTCTGGCTATCTCAGCGCCTACTACTCCATGTTCTATACCATGAGTTCTGCTCCTCCCAATATCATGAAGAAGCGCTCCTACAAGAATAAGTTCTTTATCAACAGAAATTTTACATCTTGATGCTATTTCCAAAGCCTTATTACAAACGGCGATACAATGTCGAATAACGTTTTCAGGACATCCCGCTTTCCTGAGGATGTCGACCAAGTCTTTCAACGCTTCCATGCTCCAGTTCCCTTTTCAATCTTTCTATTTCCTTTTGAAGCTTCTGAATTGTTGGAGTGTTATCCAGAAATTCTAAGGGTTGATTGCAGCTTGGACATCTGAACTGATTTTCGCTTGCAATATCAAATGGTAAGCGTATATTATCATGTTTACATCTAAAAAATACATGCTCGGTTTCGTAATCAAGTTTTCTCATAAGTTCTTCCAAAACCTTCCTTTTTCTTTCAAGAATTATATCCTTTATTTTGCTCAAATCAAGCTTCCATGTGTAGATATACCATCCTATTTCCTTATCCTTGGTTCTCACATATGAAGCAAGCCTATAATCATAAAGTTTATATAATACCCTTCTAACCACGTTCAACTTTATTCCGGTCTCGTCTGCTATCTCCTCGTCTGTTGCTTCTCTATCCATAAGTGCTCTTACAACCTCTATACCCTCGTCACCTATTATCTCAAGCAAGAACTTTTTGGTTTCCGGGTCGTTGAGTATTGTAGAGCCATTGTTCACGTTGTTCGCTGTCATGGTTTATATATAAGTGTTTTTTATCATATTATAATTTTCCCATAAAATTTTTAAATGATAAATAATCTAAAAACTTACCGAGGTCTGATTATGGCACTCTGGCAAGGAAGATCTAAAAGGAAAATAACGGGAGGAAGATTAAAATTTCACAGAAGAAAGAAGAGAAGGTACGAGCTTGGGAGAGAGCAGACAGAAACAACGATGGGAGAGAGAAGGGCAAAAGTCATTAGAGTACGTGGTGGAAATTTAAAGGTGAGACTTTATAGGGTTGAGTATGCAAATGTAGTAGACCCAAAGACCAAGAAGAGCAAGAAAGTAAAAATTTTGAGTGTGGTAGAGAATAAGGCAAACCCTCACTATGTGAGGAGAAACATAATAACAAAGGGTGCCGTAATAAAAACCGAAATTGGCAATGCGAGGGTGACCTCAAGGCCTGGTCAAGACGGAGTAGTAAATGCGGTTTTACTCTGATTTTGAAAGGAGGAAAAAAAGAAGGTGATAGTAAGCCTTAAGATAATAATAGAGTTTGTAATTCTTCTGTTTCTATTATTTTTTTCTGCATTTTTCTCTGGCTCAGAAACGGCTTTGTTGTCTCTTAACAAAATAAGGATAAAAAAGCTCGCGAGAGAAGGTAATAAGAATGCGATTATCGTAGAAGAGCTAATTAATAATCCTGAAACCCTTCTTGCGACTATATTGGTTGGAAACAACATCGTTAATATAGCCGCTGCCTCGATAGCAACCGCAATTGCTATAGAATTCTTCGGAAGCAAGGGTATAGGGATAGCAACCGGGGTTTTAACCTTCGTAATTTTAGTCTTCGGAGAAATCACGCCCAAGTCGATTTCAGCAGAGAACGCTGAGAGAATATCTCTACTCGTGGCAAAGCCGATAAAGTTCTTTATAAAGTTTTTTTCACCTCTCGTTTATATCCTTACTCTCATCACAGGGCCTGTAACAAAGCGAAGTGGTAAGCGTAGGGTGATGATAACCGAAGATGAGATTCGTCTTCTTGTTGAGATGGGCGAGAAAGAAGGAGTCATAGAAAAGGAAGAGAAGGAGATGATAAAGGGCGTGTTTGAAGTTGGAGATATGGTCGCCAAGGAGGTTATGATTCCGCGCGTTGATATGGTCTGCATCGAAGTTAATGAGAGCATAGATGAGGCTTTAAAGCTAATACGTGAAACAGGGTTTTCGAGAATTCCCGTATATGAAGGTAATAGAGACAACATCGTTGGAATATTATATGCAAAGGATATAATAAGACATCTCAATAAAAAGATTAAAATAAAAGATATAATGCGTCCCCCCTTCTTCATTCCCGAAACCAAAAGTTTAAGAGAGCTTCTCAGAGAAATGCAAAAGCTAAAGCTTCACATGGCTATAGTGGTAGATGAATACGGTGGAACCGCCGGCCTAGTAACCCTCGAGGATATAATTGAAGAGATAGTGGGAGAGATAATGGATGAGGTTGATGAAGAAGAGGAACTTATAAGGAGGATAGACGAAAACACATGGCTTGTGAATGCGAGAGCAAGGATAGAAGAAGTTAACGAGATTTTGAACCTTGAAATACCTGAGGATGAGTTCGAAACCATAGGAGGGTTTGTGTTCAACAAGCTTGGGAAAATACCAAAAATAGGGGATTATATAGAGATAGACGGAGTTAAAATAACGGTCGAGAAAATGAAGGACAAGAGGATAAGAAAGGTAAGGATAACCGTTAACCGTTAAGCCCTCGGTATTCCACCCTCACTAATTATAATCACATCTTTTACAGCTTTAACTGCGGTAAAAGGCACGAGAATTTCACCTTTTTCTGTTAGCTGGAATAATTTCGGGTTAATCTCCCGACTTGGCTCAACTATAAGCGTGGTTATCTTCCCTGACATGGTTTCTATTGATAAATCAACAAGCTTTCCTATAACAGTCCCCCTATCGCTAACAACATTCCTCCCTATTAAGCTCTTACCTACTATTTTCATGTTTGAACTTTTGTTAAAAACTAATATTTAACTGTTGCTTCTATCTTAGATTCTATACTTATGTTTTTATCCCTTCTGTCGTCGATTTTTATCGTAGTGACAACTCTTTCTACTCCTTCTTCAAAAACAGCATTATGAGCAAGCTTTAAGGCTTTAAATAGAGTATCCAAGTCTTTGGCTTCTATCGTAGTTGACATAGCTCCAACTTTATATCCAACACCAGCTTTCTCCAGAGCTTCAATAGCTTTTCTTACATATTTACTCACGCTTGGCGTTTTTGTTCCTATCGGAACAACGCTGAACTCAGCTATTATCATGTTATATCTTTTTATTTTGAAGGTTTTAAAATAATTTTTGCAGTCTTTCCTATTTCATATAAACTAAACTTATAGCATAAATCACTTAGGTCGTTCATGAGTTCAGATACCTCTGAAGACTCGGCACTACCTAAGATAATCCTTTCGAAAACTTTTTTGATTTTTGGATTGGAGATTCTTTCTCCAAGTTCTATTCCGGCAATTGCATGTTCAACAAAAGTTCCAAGTGGTTTTTTCTGAAGATAATATTCGCACGCTAGTAAACCTTTGCATGCGAGAACCAGCGGACTTTTCTTCATTTTTCCTACACCGTTGAATCATGAAACTTTTTAGTATAACTAAGCAAAGGTAAAGCCAAAGCCCATGGAGCAAGAAGCTTTAAATTTATTGCCCATTCCCATGACTCTCTTGCAATTATTGAACCAAGAGCATCTGTAAAGAGCAGCACGCCGAATAATCCCAAGAAAATCGTTGAAAGCACCGCTCCACCATGAATGAATTCCTCCTCATAAATAGCTTTTAGGAGAACCAACCCAACTATCAAAAGAGCAAAACCGCTGAAGATGTTTGCGGGCAGTATCTGGGTAAAGTTTTTTTGCCAGTTTATAATTTCCAATATACCCAACAACGCATAAATTCCCCCCAAATAAGTACTATACGCTCTCATGCTAAAGCACCTCCGACGAGGGTTATTATTAGCGCAATCACATAAGCCAAAACAATACCATAAGCTACCGCAAAGAGCGTCCACTTATTGCTTGCAGTCTCCGACCTTATCACTCCTATTGTGGCTACGCAAGGTATGTAAATCAATGTAAAAGCCATTATCGCATAGGCGGTTACCGGATCAAAGGATTGCGCTAATATGGCTTGAAGAGCCTCCTCGGCTTCCTCTCCAAGTCCATAAAGCACTCCCAATGTTCCTACCACCGCTTCTTTTGCCAGGAAACCCGTTAGTAAGGCTATGCAAATCTTCCAGTCAAAGTGCAAAGGTTTAAAGAGAGGTTGCATGGCATGGCCTATTCTTGCTAAATAAGAACTTTCAAGCTCACCTGTGGGAAAAGAAGAAAGCATCCATACAAGAACAACTATTGCAAATATTATAGTTCCCGCTTTTATTAAAAACCACTTCCCTCGATTCCACATGTTTGTCAAAGCATTTCTTAAACTTGGTCTATGATATTGGGGAAATTCCAGAAGAAAGGGTGAAGGTTTGCCCTTAAAGAAAGCTATTCTAAAAAGCTTAGCTAAAATGATAGCTAAGACAACCCCAAGCAAGTACATTGAGAAAATCACAGTACCCGCGTTGCTCGGAAAGAAGGCTCCCGCTATAAGTACATATACTGGAAGCCTCGCGCTGCAAGACATAAGCGGGTTAACTAAGATCGTTAAAAGCCTATCCTCATAGTTCTCTATGGTTCTTGTGCTCATTATCGCCGGTATGTTGCAACCAAATCCTAAAAGCATAGGGACAAAAGATTTTCCAGTTAATCCTACTTTGTTTAGGGCTTTGTCCATTACAAATGCTGCTCTCGCGATATATCCAGAATCTTCAAGCAGAGAAAGCGCAAAGAACAAAAAGAATATAGGTGGCACAAAAACAAGCACCGCTCCCAAGCCTGATATTATTCCATCTCCTATAAAGCTACCCAGCAACCCCGATATATTTTCACTTGCAAGTTCTGCAAGCCTTGAGAAAAACATGTCTATTAGGTCAGAAAAAGGAGCGGATGCAGAGAAAGCAAACTCAAAAACACCCCACATTAATATGAGAAAAATCGGAATTCCAAGATATTTGTCTAAAAATACCTTATCTAAAGCATCGGTTAAGGTAAGCTTTTTTTCCTTTTCTGTAACACATTCTTTTAGAACGTTCTTTATTATCTCATACCTTTTTTCGGCAAAGTAAGCTGCATAATCACTCATGCCAGCACCTCCCTTACTTTAGGCTCAATAGGACTTTTCTTTACCATTTTGATGATTTCCTCGTCTCCTTCAAGAATTCTTATCGCCATCCATCTAGGTGGATAGGCATCGAAGAAATTGTCTTCTGAAATTATCTGAGCAATCTTGTCTATTTTTTCTTCGATCTCTCCGTATCTTATTTTCTTTATGCAAAATTTCTTCTTAGCTGCTTCTATTATCGCATCTTTGAGCTCTTCCATTCCAAATTTTGTGGTTGCAATTGTTGGAATAACTTTAACCCCAAGCATCGAAGAAAGCTTTTTTACGTTTATCTCAAACTTCTCCTTAGCTAAATCAAACATATTCAAAGCGACAACAACATTTGCCTCAAGTTCTAGGAGAAGGAGAGTTAGATAAAGATTTCTCTCCAGATTTGAGGCATCTACTATATCCACCACAACGTCTGGCTTTTCTTTTAAGATAAAGTCCCTTGCAATTTTCTCATCTAAGGAAACCGAGCTCAAGCTATAGCTCCCGGGTAAATCCACAAGCTTTACCCTTATACCTCTATGCACAAATTCTCCTTCTTTTTTCTCAACGGTTGTGCCCGGCCAATTACCAATTCTCTGCTTTGCCCCCGTTAGATTGTTGAATATCAGGGTCTTTCCAACGTTTGGATTTCCTATTAAAGCTACGATTATTTTTTCTTTTTCCATAGAAAAAGAAAGAAGAAATTAGGAGCTAATTATTTTTAGCCTAAAAAATTTAGAAAAAATTAGACTTTCCTAACTAAGATTTTAGAAGCCATTCCTCTACCCAGAGCAAGCTTAAATCCTCTTACCTCAAGAAGAATGGGACTCGCTCCCACTGATAGAACTCTTATCTTAACTCCGGGGGTAATTCCCATGGCATAGAGTTTTGTGTAAATTCCCCTCCCCCCAAGAAATTCTTCCACGATGGCTTCTTCGCCAGGAGAAAGGTCGGATAAAGGAGTAAGACTATTCCACGAGAACAAATTCCGCCTCATTCTTTCTTAAGCTAAGTTTATATCCTCTAAGCTCAAACTCTACTGGATCTTTAAGGGGGGCATTCCTCACTACTCTTATCTCTGTTCCAGAAATAATGCCCATATCTAAAAGTCTTTTTTTAAGTTTAGCATCTCCCTCAACCTTCAATACTCTAACAACTTCTCCGACCTTAGCGTTGCTTAGCCTTTTCATAAGGCTTGATTAAAAGTTAGGGTGATAAGAAGATTTCCCTAATTTATTTAGGCTTAGCTATACATTCGGGAAGTTTTCCAGAGTTGCAATATTCTTCAAAATGCTGCAACCAGCGAGGATTCATCGCGGGAAACAGCTCTACAAACTCTACGAACTTTTTCAGTTGTTCTATAGTTTTAGGATGCAGGTTATGCTCGAGCTTATACGCATCTCTCTTTGCTATGTCATCTGGAACCTGTATTATTTTGAAAAGTTTAATAAAGGTCTCATGTCTATCTCTAACTATTCTCGCAACCTGCAAGCCTTTTTCTGTAAGTGTTATTCCACCCCGCTTTTCATAATTGACATATCCAAGTCTGTCGAGTTTTTTCATCATTTCTGTAACACTTGGAGGTTTGATGTTTAACTCACTTGCTATGTCCTTTATCCTTGCATAGCCTTTTCGTTTAGTTACAATCCAAATTGCTTCAAGATAATCTTCGGCTTTTCTGCTTAGCATAATTTAGGTATACCTAAATTAGGTATAAATAAATTTTACCCTAAATTTTAGACTTAAAGGGCTTCTTTAAAAGCTTCATACAGCTCATCATCAAAAGCTACAAGTATAACTTCAAGCTCGGGAAACTTTTTTATTTCCTCCACCATTACACGAGCTGCTTGCTTTTTATCTACTCCTCCAATTCCAGTCCCCATTCCTGGAAATGCTATTGTCTTAATTTTATTCTTAACCGCACACTCTAAAGCTGCCCTCGTAGCTTTTGCAACGTTTTCCAAGCTTATTCTCTGTGCCAGCTTTTCCATAGTGCTCGCATGTATTACATGCTTTGCCTTCAAGCTACCTGCGGTTGTGATCACAGCTTTTCCTACCGGAATAGGCGACTTTGCTATAGCTTCTTTTTCGATTTCCTCTCCACCTTTTTTCTTTATCGCAAAAGCTACTCCGCCCCCCATATATCCATATGAATTCGAAGGATTTACTATTGCCTCGACTTCTTCTTCGGTTATATCTCCTTTCTTAACCTTTATCACCTTTTAGACCGCCCCCGAAAAAAAGCTTTCCTTCCTCTGTTATTTTTATAAATCTTCTTGGCTTACCTACATTAACCGAGCGAATTATAACTAATCCCTTTTTCTGAGCCTCGATCAAAGAGGGGTAAATTTCCTTTATCTCCTTTCCCAAAACTTGAGCTAATCTAAGAAGGCAAACTTCATCTTGCTCGCACGCATTTAGACCTCTGGCTATGCACTCAGCACAAATATCTCCCTTAGAAGGCAAAACCTCCTCTCGCCTTATAAAACCTATTTCAGTTTTCATTTTACTTTAATTTTCATCTTGAAAATTTATATATTTTTTGAAAAGAGTTCACCCGGAATAATAGGAGTGGGCATAAAGCTTAGGATGAGAATAATAACCATGACCAAAAGCATAAATTTTCTTTTTGCATCAAGTTGAGAAACATCGTCGAGTGGGCCAGGGTGCTTTAGCCTTGTAAGAATATAAACAACGATTGCCCAAAGAATCCAGCCAAACCAAAAAATGCCCAAAAGTAAAAGCAAAATTAGAGTCGCTAAGTAAATTTTTCTATAATGTTTTGGAAAAATACCTCTTATAACGTGCCCACCATCGAGCTGTCCTATTGGTAGGAGATTTAGGGAGGTTACAAATATGCCCGCCCATCCCGCGATTGCGAGGGGATGAAGAACCAAAACCTTATCGCTTAGGTCTCCGAAGAAAAATTTTATAACAAGATAGAACAAGAGTGAGGGTCCTAAAACAAACTCTTCGCCTGAAATTGAGGTTATGCTTTCTGGCTTGCTCATCGCTAAACCTATGATTGCAATAGGAATGCTAAGGCAAAATCCCGCTATTGGACCAGAGATGCCAACATCTATCAAAGCTTTTCGGTTCGGCACTGGAGAGTTCATGAATATCACTGCTCCTAAAGTGCCAAAGGGAAAAATTGGAGGGGGTACCGGAATAAAAATTGGTAGAGTAGCTTCTACTCCGCTTTTCCTTGCCGTTATCGCATGCCCCAGTTCATGCACTCCAAGAATAGCCAAAAGCGAGGTTGAAAAAATCAGGCTATCTCTGATATTTCCCTCTACCCAAAAGACATATCCAGCCAAAGTTGTTGTGATTAGAGTTAGAATAAAAAGCAATAAGTTTATCTCTGGTCTTATTTCTCTTTTCTTTTTAAAGTTTCTGGTTATAATAATCTCATAATCTTCCTCAACTTCTCTGTAATAAGGTATAGTTTCTTTGTCTATTTTGTTTATTTCCTTAAACACGATGGAAAAAGATTCCTCATGTGAGTATCTTGGCACTACTTTATAAACCACCGCATTTTCTTTCATGCTTATGTCTTTAATTACAAACCCCTTTTCTACAGCCTCAGAGAACATCAATATAACCTTCCGTTGCGTTAACCAATATTATCATGCCATTTCTAAGAAAATCAAAAGGATTCTTTTCTAAGGAGTCGAGCATTGGTATCTCCGAAATTATTGCACCTATAGCAATGATAGCATTTGCTTTTACATTTATCATGGCCAAAGGAGCTTTGCCATTCTTTTTGAGTTGATAGATAACATAGGAGCCGACGGTAGAGCCTTTCCCATAAGGGAAAACCAAGATTTTGTTAGCTACGCTCTTTCCCTCTAACTCATGTCCTTTCTCCACGATTTTGCCCGTCTCTGGGTCAACCCCTCCGAGAAAGGTTATAGCTTGAGTTGTGACTAAGGCTTCTCCTTCTGCTATTCCCTTAGAAATTCTTCTCCCGCGAACCCTCATTCTCATTAGCTCACCTTAATTTTTTCTCTTTTTTCTTCCATTCCTGCATAGATGAACCTTCTCCCATAAACCGTACAACATATTGTTTTTCCATTATCTCGCCTTTCTGAGAAGCTCCTTCAATGGAGCAAACTTAACCTCAAGTTTTGAGAGATTTCGTGAATAAAAGGCCGCCTTAGCAGAGTTCGTAGCTATCGCTTCTATACCAATTTCTTCGAGCGGAGAAACCACCATGCAGGTATCAGCTATCACCTCTTTGAAAAAAGCCTTGTTTTGTCTTGCGGTGTATACCCAGAGGTTTTTATTTATTTTTCTTGAGTAAATTTCTCTAAGCTCGCTTAGGCTACAGTGAGGGCAGCCTACGCAAATAACGTCATAACTCTCACATGTAGTAAGCTCTTCGTAAACCTCTTTTAGTTCTTGGCTATCAAAGGAAATTTTCTCAAGCTTTTCTTTTGTCTTACTCTCGGGAGTAATACCTTCGACATGGAACATATTTATAGCTCCAACTCCGAGAGAAGCGCTTAAAGCTTTAAGCTCGTCTAAGCTTGGAGATTTTTTGAATCTAAATAATGGAATTTCATTGAAATTTTGGGCTACGTAGTAGCCCAGAGCCGAGTAATCGGCATCGCTTTGCATATTGGCTTTTACTTCGACAGCAAAAGCTGGTTTTCTGTTCTCTTCAAGATGTAAGCCATAGAGCGGGGTCTTACCAACTATAGCGCAAGCTAAAGCAGAGATCCCACTCTCGCGATTCGTTCTTGCACCAAGAACAGAGTTTGCAAAGACTACCGCACTCGACTCTGCCCACGCTATATTCTCTCCATATCTGGGCAGATTTCCTATTAAGTAAGGAGTACAGGTGCAAGAAGGTATTATACCCATTGAAGTAAAACAATTGAGGATCTCTAATTGCTTATCAACGAAGTGCTTTGGAAAACCATATTTTTTCCAAGTTTCGGGATCAACTCCCATTGGATTAAGCGTGGTTAATACCTTTACCTTTACTTTGCTATTAGCCCATTCTTTAAGAAACTCCAACCCGGCATCTCCTATTGTTTTGTAGCTAACTCCAGAAACTTGAGAGCTTTTTATATCTATTAGCTTTTCAGCATTGTTAATATCGCCAAGTGCCACTATTAGCTCCATTGCCTTTTGTAGTCCTTCGCCTTCCTCTCCTTCTAGGATCTTCTCCTCCCGCTTCGTGAGATACATTTTCTACTTCCTCGTCGCGTCGAAGCCAAGCTTCGTGGTTGTATTGCCTTTTCCAGAGGAAGGGTCAAGAGAAGAACCTTTTGCTCCTTTTATTATTACCAAATCTTTGTCTCCCTGAAATCTCGTCGCCACCGCATACTCGACCTTATTGATATCAAAGATGTCAATGTCGTCGTCGACGATAATAACGTGCTTCATGCTCGGATGCGCTGCAAGCGCTGCTATTATCGCATTCTTCCCATCGCCCTCGCTTATTTTTCTTATTGCTATGACTCCGTGTAGCCAATTGCATCCTCCTTTAGTTAAGCATACATTTTTTACGTTCGTAACCTTTTGAACGGCTTCAAAAATTCTCGGCTCTTGGGGCATTCCCATCAATAGTTTATGTTCTTCTCCAGCCGGGAGAAGTGCATGATATATAGCGTTTCTTCTATGCATTATGTTCGTAACCTCAATAATTGGTTGCTTTCTTTTTATGTCAAAGGTGCCCGTGATGTCCAAGAAGGGACCTTCCCATTCTCTTACCTCTGGCAATATTTTCCCTTCTATTACGATTTCGCTTTCCTTAGGAACCTCTATTTCTACAGTCTCGCATTCCACAAGCTCGAGAGGTTTATTCATTAGAGAAGAAGCTAAGGAAAGCTCATCAAAATCTATAGAATAAGAGAAAGCTGCAGAGAACAAAATCGCGGGATGCAAACCGATGGCTATGGCTATTTCCAGAGGTTTTCCCTCGCGCTCAGCTTTTTTGTAATATCTATACAAATCCCTCTCGCATAGTCTTATAGCGAGCTTGTTTTTGCTTAGAACCAACAACCTATGTATAGAGGCGTTTCTCCCATGCTCTTTATCCTTTGCTATTACCACGCCAGAGGTTATATATTTGCCGGCATCTTCTCTAAAATGCCTTAAAATAGGAAGCTCATCAAGGCTTGATTTTTTTTCTTTAAACTCGTGTTTTCCAACGATCTCTGGTTCTAAAGGAGATTTCAGGGCTTTTAAAACCGTTGAGATGAAGTTTTCTTTGCTTGTATTCAGAGCAAAGCATAATCTTTCTCTGCTTGGGCACAGGTTACCGACAACTTTAAAGTCATAGCCTTTTACATTTTCAAAGAAAACAGTCTTGTTAGGATGCTTGGAAAGAATTCTCGCTATTTCGTATTCTGTTGAGACCTCTTTTTCTATAACAACTTCCTTTTTTAGAAAACTCCTCATTCTTCATGCCCCCATCTTTTATAAAGCTCGTTCTCTACTCCCAAGGAATCGAGAATTTTTCCTACTATAAAATCAACTAAGTCTTCAATCTTCTCTGGCTTATGATAAAAGGCAGGCATCGCTGGCAAAATTATAGCACCCATATTAGCAAGCTTGAGCATGTTCTCCAAGTGAATTGCATTTAGGGGAGTTTCTCTCGGAACTATAATTAGCTTTTTTCTCTCTTTGAGCATTACGTCTGCGCTTCTCGTTATCAAATTCGAAGCATAGCCATGTGCCATAGCTGCCAAGGTCTTCATGCTACATGGCACAACAGCCATGGCATTAAGTTTAAATGAGCCTGAAGAAAACGGTGCGGTGATCTCGTCTTCTCTGTAATGGGGGATTTTTAAATCGAAATCTCCGATTTCCTGCCTTAAAATTTTCTCAGCACTTTTTGAAATCACGCAATAGGTTTTTATGTTCTTATCTTTGAGAACTTCTAACAATCTTACTCCATATATAACTCCCGAAGCTCCGGTAATGGCAACGAGTATGCTCATTAAACAAGAGTTATGAGAGGTTATTATTTATATTTTTGTTGAAAAGGTTAAAAGAGGACAAGTAGTATTTTCCAAAAATATTTATATATTATCGCCAAAAAAAGTATTTTTGGATATGCCATATCCGAAATCAATTACCCTAAAAAAAGGCTCTTAAGTTTTCTGAAGAATCTGACATCAAAGAGATTGCTAGAACTTTAAATATTCGAGGAAGAAGTCGAATGAATTACAATGAACTTAGAAATGCTATTTATGAGGTTTTAAAATATGAAGACGAAGTTAAAACGTCTTAGAATATTTATCTCCCTCCGCATTAGAGTTGTTGGATATTATTAGGGATAATGAAGGTGTAATAAAATATGACGTGCTACAAGAAAAATTTGGAAAAAGTTATTCGACTTTCAGGAAATATTTTAATGAAATCACTAAGAATGGGCTTGCATATTATTTTGATGATTATGTGTTTATTCCGAAAGAGATAATGAAATTTTTAGACTATTTTGTCCTTGAACATGAAGAAACTATGGAATTTGATGATTTTGTGGAGTATTATTTAACTATCGAGCAATTAAAAGATATTTGTAGGAGATTTGAATTACCTGTGGGTGGAAAAAAGGAAAAGTTAATAGAAAAGAATTACAAGTTCAAATATGCCTCCTGAGGAAGTACTAAACGTTCTTTATTTGGATTAATTGAAATATATAGCCGAAGATATGGGATTAATAAAATCCGGAACTAAAAAAGAGGTAATAAATAGGATTTTAGAGCACGTCTCTATATCCAAAGTAAAAGAATTTAGAGTTAGAGAAGAAAAAGTAGAACCCCAGCCTAAAAAGGCAGAAATACCTAAAAAAGTAAAATTGAGACATTATGGGAGAGACTGCATAGAAGTATTGAACAAGAATTTGAAATGGTTGTATATCGTAAAGATAAGGAGAAAGACCTTGAGAGACGGTTATATCAATTTTTGTTTGGAAAATTTAAAGACTGCAAAATTGCCTATCAAGTTCATTCTAAAGCCGGAAAAATAGATTTGGTAGTTAATAACGCAATAGGGATAGAATTGAAGTACAAACCAACTAAAACCGTTTTACAGAGGCTTATAGGGCAAGTTGATGATTACAAGGAGGATTACAAGAAGCTGATTGTAGTTTTGGCAGTAGATAGTTCAGCAAACATGCAAACTATACATGCTGTCTCTTATACACATCTCCGAGCCCACGAGACTAGGCATGATCTCGTATGCCGTCTTCTGCTTGA
>CBFDVL010000026.1:0-14746 GCA_965613365.1 uncultured archaeon
TTATTATAAATTTAATAAAAGATAAATAATGATGGAAATCAATAATATTCTACAAAAAATAGGTGAAGTCTTATCTAAATTTAAAGAAATAGAAATAGGGTATGTGTTTGGCTCTTTTCTCAAAGGAGAATTTAAAGATATAGACATAGCCCTAGTACTTTCGAAATCTCTCCCCCCATATGATGCTATGAAGTTTGCCTTGAATATAGAAGGAGAACTTGAGAAAGCATTAAGACATGAGTTTGAGTTCGATGTTAAGATTCTTAACTCTGCTCCGATTTATTTTCAATATGAGGTAATAAAAAATGGAAAGCCAGTTTTTTGCAGAGATAAAGTAAAGAAAATTAGATATGAAGCAAAGGTTCTTTCTGAGTATCTCGACTATAAAGATACACTAGATTGGTTTAATAGAAAATTGCTTGCGAGGATTTAAAATGCGGGATAGAGAAGGAATACTTGACCATTTGAGAGAGCTTGAAGAGGCGATAATAGATTGGGAAAGATACCAAGCCATTTCTTTAGAAGAGTTACGTTCAGAAAGAGACAAAAGGAACATGGTGTTATATGCTTTGCTGGTTAGTATTCAAGCAGCAATAGACATAGCCAATCACTTAATAGCCGAGTACAGCTTAAAGAAACCCTCTACTTATAGAGAAAGTTTTGAGATTCTTGCGGGGGAGGGCATAATACCTAAGAAATTGTCTAAGGAACTAGCCGATTTGGCGGGATTTAGAAATGTTTTAGTACCATATATATTGGAGATTGAATCTGGAAGAAGTTCACGGAGTTCTGAAAAATGACCTTAAAATATTAAGGAATTTAAAGCAATACTGACATCCTCTCACGCTAAAGCATGAGAGGTTCCCGCTTCTAAGGATTTCATCCTCATCTGCATCCACATCGGGCTTTTACCCTTGGATGCATCGTTTATCCCTAGAAGCAGAGGACTTGCCACAGCCCGGTTAACGGCTCCCCCTTCTTGAGCGAGCCTTATATTTACACATCCCACAGCATCTCTATGAGCTTCTAACCCGCATAGGCATTTGAACGATCTCCTTCTCTTTTCAACGTTTTTTGAACCACATCTCGGGGCATACCGAGGAAGTATAAGATTCATTCACCTCGGTCACTTTTATGCCGTATTCCTCGGCTTTCTCTTTTATCTTTTTTGTCAGATATCTATGACTCCAGAAGTTGTGTATCATGGAGTTTGCCTTTTTGCACTTTGAGTTGTTGCTTCTAATGCTTCTGATGCCATTTAAATCTCCAACGACGATTTCTGAAACTCCCTTGTTATAGCAAAGCTCGACAAATCTGCTAACGATCGTGTTTATTGCATGCCTGAACCTTCTCTTTCGCTTGCGGTAGAGCTTTCTCAACCTTTTGGATGTATGCTTGTCATTTACTTTCTTCAACCTTCTCTGATGCTCGGCGATCTTTTTGGTCCAGTACCACCAGTCTGCTAGCAGGGAATTTCCGCTGTATCCCATTATTTTACCGTCGATCTCCGCCATTATCAATACTCTAACTCCTAAATCGCAGTACGCCTTTTTATCTCCGATTGGTTGATGCAGAGGTTTAACCTCTACAGGTTGGAAGGCATACCACTGACCTGAGAGGTCATCGTATACTATTTCTAAACGTCCCTGTTTTCCC
Organism: uncultured archaeon; assembly: GCA_965613365.1. Classification (GTDB taxonomy): domain Archaea; phylum Hydrothermarchaeota; class Hydrothermarchaeia; order Hydrothermarchaeales; family CAZSVW01; genus CBFDVL01. Next base: position 1,657 of record CBFDVL010000026.1, read on the forward strand.
TTCCATTTATTTTTGCCTTTCCATCTTATTTTCAACCCGAATGGCAGCTTTAATACCATTACATTTCTTAAACTATAACAATCATTACGAATGAGAATTCTCAGGATTCTCTTCCCTCTCCTGCGGTCTTTCCAGTATCTCGGCGGTCTTACGTTCTGAATGTGAGAGGGTAGCCTACCTTTTTGCTTTAGCTTTAGAAGGGCGAAGAAAGACCTCCATGCTTCGTTGTTCTTTATGATGATTTGTTGGGCAGTTGCCGAGCCTATTAGTCGCTTGTATTTATTGTACTTTATCAGTATTCCAGTCTATTTTTCCTTTAAAGAAAGAAGAAGGACTGCCTTCTCTTGTAGTTGATTTCATTCCAGCTTGGAACAGTTGTCTGCCAACTCGAAAAGTTTTCTTTTCTGTTCTTTTGTTGGTTTTAGTTTGAAAATGTTTGTTCTCCTCATTATCATTTTTTCTTCTGCTCCTTGCTTAGGTATATCATCGAAAGAGTATAATTCTTTCGGTAGTCCTTACGCAATTCATCAACCCTGAAGGGTGTGAGCTTTCTTGCTTATTTCCTTGTAAAATCTATACATCTTCCACCATATTCCAAAATGAGCTAAAGCTCCTATTAGAAGCATGGTATATAACAGAAACTCTTTACTAAACCATGAGAGTAAGCCTCCTATCATTATCATGAATAACCTTGCATCTCTACATGCCGGGTAGAATCTTATTTTTGTCAAGTGCCACACATAGCTTACGAGTATGGAACCAGAGGAGGCAAAGAAAAAAGCTACTATGCTTAGAGTAGTAAATCCATAAGCAAAAAGCATGCCAAGCACTATTAGCAAGTCCGCACATCTATCCAAGAGAGAGTCAAAAACTGAACCAAAGCTCGATCCCATGTTTTTTATTCTTGCTAATTCACCATCGCATCCATCTATTACCGAAGAGACTTGAGCTAATATTCCTCCAGCTATAGGATTTCTGTTGAAAAAGAAAAAAGCAGAAAGCAAGCCTATCAAAAATGAGAAAAATGTTATCATATTAGGCGTTACAAAATCAAACCTTGCTATAAATTTTGTAATTTTTGCTGAAATTTTTCGATTAATATATCTTGATATGTAGCCATCGCTTTCTTTTATCAAACTTTTCTCTATCGCTTTTTCAGCATTTTTAAGTTCTTTTTTTGTATCTATATCCATCCAGAAATCGTTAATAATTTTATAACCGACTTCTCCACGTTTAGAAAGCTCGGTTATAACGTCAGAAAGCTTTATCTTATCTTTTTTTATTTTTTCTATGCAATCAAAAATTTCTTTCTTGCAGTAAAAAAAACCTGTGTCAAAATACTCATATTTTTTTAGATTTTTGCCTATACTCAAAATTCTTCCGTTATTAACTTTAACTTTTGTGGCCTCTTTTTCATCGCCATAGCATTTTTCGCTTACAAATAGCATGGTTTTATCAAAGCTATCATTAAAAGAGAAGAATTCCTCGGCATAGTAATGATCAGCCATCAGGAGAAGGAAATCTCCATCTATGTACTTCTTGGCAAGATATAAGCTATAGCCGTTTTCTCTTTTGGGATTAGGGTTATAGATGAGCTTTACATTTGGAAATTTTCTTTTGATAAACTCCGCTATTTCTTTCAAATGATAAACAACAATAATCTCGTGGTCTTTAAGCTTCCTGATGGTATGCTCTATTATTGGAAAACCAAATAAATTAACAAGAGGCTTGGGTTTAAAACTACGCATTCTTCTTCCCAAGCCTGCTGCAAGTATTACTACTTTCATTTTTCTTTTAGTTTATTGAACCACTCGACAAGTATCTCAAATTGCTTATGCGTATTTACAATGTTTGTTTCCATTGGGGATTTGAAGAAAAATCCAAGCTCCTTAATAACGCCGTATTGCTTCTTTTTCTTTGCAAAGAGTAAAAATCTTGCGATATCCAATACCAAAGGAGCTGCAACTATCGCATCTATTCCATCCCATATGAAATAGAATTTCATCCTCGTATTAAGAAAGCCTTGGAAGTGTATGAAGTCAAAAGCGGTTTTGTTGTCGTTTAAGCTCGGGAAGTATTCTATTTCGGTAATGCTGTAAGGCGCATATCCCAATACTTTTTCTAATACACTATCCTTCGAGATTACCTTGCTCTCCTTGTTTTCTTTATGGCTCAAAACCTTGCCATCATAATCCCCGAGAATATTATAGCCCATCCATCCCAGAATTTTTATATTTCTATATCCAAACATGGGTGCGAGCGTGGTCTTAACCAAGGTTTCTCCAGTTTTTCCATCGTTGCCTGCGTGAGGTACTTTGTTTTTTATTGCAAGCTCTTTTAAGGCTGGTAGAGAAGAAGCCACGCTTGGAGTAAAGTTTCCAAATGGTATACCAAGCTTTAAAGCAACATAAGCATAGAGCATGCTTGCATTTGCATACTCCTTTTTGTCCTCGTCTATCATTGTTTCAAATCCCTCTACGGTTTTGTGGTATTCTTCGTTAAACTTCATAATAGGCTCTGTTGAAGCGACATTTATCACCACGGTTTCTTCGTCTTTGAATTTCCTTAGGTCGCCTTCGAGCTTTTCTACTATTTCCTTTAAGGTATACTCCTCTCTTTCTAAGGCCTCTATCTTGCCAAGCTCTTCTATGCCTTCTCCGCAGTTTAAGGCTGTGCCTTTTTCTGCTCTCAGCTTTTCTAACTCAGGTCTAACGCTTTCTAAGATGCTTCTTTCAAAGTGTCTGTTCATCTCCCAGTGCTCAAGGGTAGCTTCATAGAAATTCTTATCTAGAGCTCTTATCTCATGACCACCAAGCTCAAAATTCAGCTTTGCATATTTATCCAAGCCTTCGAAGTAAGGTAACTCCGAAACCAAGCCTATTTTATCCACTATACCTCTTTCTATTGCCCTAATACCTACCCCCGCGGTTGTTGAGACAATTCCATACATCCCAATAAGCCAAAGCTTCACCATCATCACCTTCCTCCTTCTTGAATAAAACAGTATTAAAATTCTGACGATTGCAACAAATAAATTAGAAAATACTAAATTCTAATATTTAGAGAAATCATTCACGAGAGTAAGTTTTTTTGGAGTCGCTATAATATCAACCCCCTGGTCGTGCTCTTCCCTTGGAATCCTCTCAACTATTTGAAGCTCATGAACCGTAGTGGCTACCGGTATGTTTGGAAATCTTTTCTTAATCATTGCTATTTCTATGTCTCCGTAACCTCCTCCCTTTCCTAATCTAACTCCTCCCTTAGTAACCGCAACACAACCTGTGATTATCAAATCTATTTTTTCATCTTCTAGATCGGTTGTACTTCCGTATTTAAAGGCTCCCCTGATTGTTGAAGCTTCTTTTTCCCTTCCCTTTACGTTATCAGGAATTATCTTAATATATCCTCTCTTAAGCTTGGGCGACGCCATTATGAGCGTTTTCCCCTGTTTTAAAGCAAGCTCTCTAACCTTCCTCTGAGGAGAATCTGGATTTGCAAAGATAACCTCGGCTTTTTTCCATACTTCGAGCTTGCTAAGCCTTTCGGCAGCTCTCTCCGCTCCCTTGAAATTAGGTATTCTACCAAAAGGTGGAGGAAACCTAGCTACTCCTCTCTCTTGAAGTAGCTTCCATATATGCTCTCGAAGCCTTTGCTTTTCCTGTTTTATGTCCATTTTTCCTCAACGAAAACTTTATAAATAAGTTCTTTAATGTATTTTTCTGTGAACGTGACAACATTTTTGGACACCAATGCCATAATATGGGGCGAAAAGAAGGCGGTAGTATTCCCAAAAAAAAGAGAAGAATATACTTATAAAGACCTGCTAAGCTTGACAAACTCTGTGGCAAACGGACTTAAAAAGTTAGGAGCAAAGAAAGGAGATAGAATTGGAATAAGCTTAGATAACTCTCCTGAATTTTTAATAGGTTATTTTGCAATTTGGCGAATCGGAGCGGTTTGCGTGCCTATAAATCCAAACTTCAAAAAAGAAGAACTATTAAGCATATTAAGAGATGCCGAGGTAAAGTTGCTTATTACAAACAAAGTAGTATATGATAAAATTGCAGACGAAATAGAAGATATCATCGTGGTAACCTCTTTATCAAAGCTTCTCAAAAATAAAAAGGAATTCCAAGCAGAGAATTGTTCTCTACATGATGTTTGCTCAATTCAATATACCTCTGGTACTACCACTACGCCAAAGGGAGCGATGCTGACCCATGGAAACTGGCTCGCAGCTATCGAAAATGAAATTTGGGTATTGCAATTAAGCGAAGAAGATGTATATTTAGGATTTTATCCAATGTTTCACGTAGGCTTGAGTTGGGGGATAGCTGCGCTAAAAGCCGGAGCGACCTTTGTAATAATGGATAGGTTTGAACTAGAAGAATACCTAGAGCTTGCAGAGAAGTATAACACAACCGTATTGGCGGGGATGCCGCCTGTCATACATAGACTTGTTAATTCTCCTCCCGGCATAGAAGAAAAACTCAAGAGCGCAAGAGTGATAATAAGTGGAGGGGGACCACTTGCGGAGAGCATCTGGAAAAAATTTGATGAGAGATTTAAGATTCCTATCGCTAACGCTTATGGTTTATCTGAAACCATAGTAGTTGGTACAGCTACCTCTACAACTCCAAGGTTACCCTACACCTTGAACTTTAAGAGCGTGGGCGTGCCGATAGGATATACCGAGATTAAAATAGTAGATGAAAACAACCCAAGCAAGGAACTCAAACCCGGCGAAATAGGTGAAATAGCTTTACGAGGACCTGGCGTAGCAAAAGGGTACTGGAAGAGAGATGAAGAGAGCAAAAAAGTTTTTTTGCCAGATGGTTGGTTCCTTACTGGAGATATGGGCTACTTGGATGAGCAAGGCTTGCTGTATATAACTGACAGGAAAAAAGACATGATAATAATGTCTGGATGGAAAATCTATCCTACCGAGGTAGAGAACGTAATACTCCAGCATCCAGAAGTTAAAGATACTGCGGTTTTCGCCAGAGAAGATGAAATGAAGGGAGAGATACCAGTAGCCGTTGTAGTGCTAAAAGAAGGAAGTAATGTTAGCAAGGAAGAAATTATCGCCTTTTGCAGGGAAAGATTAGCGAACTATAAAGTGCCAAGAGATGTAATCTTCGCAGACTCGATACCCAGAGTACATGGATGGAAGCTTTTGAGGAGATTGCTTAGGGAAAAGTATGCTAAGGGTAGTTAATCTTACAAAAAAGTTTGGAAATTTTGTTGTTTTGAATGATATAAGCTTCTCTATTGAAGAAAATGAAATTCTTGGACTTATAGGTCCTAACGGGTCGGGAAAAACCACAATGTTCAACATAATCTCGGGGTTGCTTACACCTAATTCTGGAAAAATATTTTTTGGAGAGAGAGAAATAACTAAACTCCCTCCCAACGACATATGCAAGTTAGGCATAGCAAGAACTTTCCAAATTCCAAGGTTATTTGAAAATCTCTCGGTAGAAGAAAATATATTTTTGGGAGCACTGGCTAAGTATGACATAGAAAAAGCTAAGGAAAAAACCTATGAAATAATGAGATTTTTTGGGATAGAAAAGCTTAGAGAAACAAAAGCAAAGTATTTAACCTCTGGAGATAGAAAATTGGTTGAGTTATCAAGGGCTTTGGCTACTCAGCCAAAATTGCTCCTTATAGACGAGATATTCTATGGATTTAATCCAAGGGAAGTAGATTCTGTATTAGAATTTCTTAATGAAATTCTAAAAATGGGAATTACGATTTGTATAATTGAACACAGACTTAAGCAAATTATGAAGATATTAGATAGGGTTATCGTTCTTTGCAGAGGTAAGATTATTGCAAATGGAAAGCCAGAAGAAATCTGCTCTAACAAGGAGGTCATTAAACATTACCTTGGAAGTTAAATTTAAATCTTTTAGCTAATTGCTGAGATATCCCTCCGGGAAAGAGAAGTATCATGAACATGAGCATTAGTCCATAGACCACCATCTTAACAGTTGCCAATTCTCCGCCAAACAAAATTATTAAAGTCTCTGTAAGTGGAGTTATTGCAACCGAGCCTAAGATCGCACCGGCTATTCCTTTTCCACCAATTATAGAAATCACTAAGGGGTCGCAAGAACGCCATATCCCAAAGGCAGACTCGGGGTGGATGAATCTTGTATAGATTACATAAAAACTACCTAAAATACCTGTGAAGAAGGAGCTAATAGAAGAGGCTATTACTTTCAATTTGAAAACATCTATACCTAAGGTTTTAGCTGCGATTTCGTCTTCGCCTATGGCAGTGAAATAAAATCCCAACCTAGAATTAAAAATTTTCCTAAAAAATAGAATTAGAAATACCAATAGAAGAAGCATTACATAGTAGTGGGGAATCTTGCTATTGAAATGGCTTGGTAATACTAAGGTTAAACCCGTAGCACCTCCAACAAAGCTTGAATTCGTAAAAAGTATTTTTAGTATCTCTGCCAAAGCGAGTGTTGAAAGAGAGAAATAAATTCCCCTAAGTCTGAAGCAGATAAAGCCTACTAAAGCTCCCAACATTCCTGCTATTGTTCCAGAGATTACGATTCCAAGAAGAGGAGTTATTCCATAGTAGTTAAATAAAATTACTGTTATATAACCACCTATACCAAAAAAAGCAGCGTGTCCAAGTGAAATTTGTCCAACAGAGTAAAGAATATTCCAAGAAAGTGCAAAATATGCCATAAAAAACGTGTAAATTAAAATATGGAGAATGACGGGATCTGAAATGAATATAGGGAGAAGGAGGAGTAACAAAAAAACCAAGAGAAATGAATTTTTAATCATTCTCCATACCCCCAAACAATCCTCTTGGTTTAAGAAGCAATATTAGAATAAACATTAAAAAGACGCTAAGGTCTTTGAGTTGTGCTCCTAAATAATAAGAAGTAAGTGCTTCGATTACGCCAAGAAGAAATCCTCCAAAAAGGGCACCCAATATGTTTCCAGCGCCGGCAAGTGCAACTATGACTATACCTATCAGAGTATAATGGAATCCGACTGTAGGAGATATATAATAAATGGGAGCTACAAGAGAGCCTGCAGCCGCTGCTAAGGAAGCTCCTATGGCAAAGGAATACATCTTTATTCTCTCTACGTTTATACCGACAAGCTCAGATAACTCAGGGTTTTGGGAGCAAGCTCTTATAGCTCTTCCCCAACTAGTATTCCTAAGAGCAAAGAACAAGATAATAAATACAATTACAGAAAAAACAAACGCTTCCAGCTCCATTTTAGTAAATCTCATGTTAAAAAATTTAATAACCTCGGAGCGATAAGTTAAGCTTCTGTAATTGCTTGAACATATCAAAGTTACTAAGTTTTCCAAAAAAATAACTAATCCTATCATGAATATTATTTGTTCTTCCTCTGATTTGAGTTTTGATATCGCTATTTTATATAAAAACGCCCCAAGTAAGAATAAAATAGGAGCAGAAAATATTATGGAAAGAAAAGGAGGCATTCCAAAAAAAGAAAATAGAAAAAAGGTTATGTACATAGCCAGCATCATTAGTTCTCCATGAGCAAGGTTGACTATTTGCATTACTCCCAGAATCAACGATAATCCTATAGCTGCTAACGAATATATTCCTCCGATTACTATGCCTTTTGCTACTACCTGTTCGAGCATGTTTATCCTTCTATCTTTCCGTCCAAGCAGGCATTGGAACAATAGGCTTGGCCACAGCTACTTCCTCTGGATAAACCGTAACGAATGTGCCATTTTGCACCTGAACAACTACGACGTTCTTATAAATATTTTCTCCTCTCTCGTCAAATTGGATTGGACCAGAGATCCAAGTTATGTTTGTTTTTGTTAAAGCCTCTCTGATTTTCTCTGGGTCTGTTGAACCCGCTCTCTCTATGGCATCGAGCAATACCGTGGTTGCTTCATATGCTTCGGCAGCTAATGGGTCTGGAGCTTCGCCGAAAACTTCTTTATAATGAGCTACGAACTCGGCATTTCCAGGCCGTTTAGCATCTGGACTCCAGAATATACCGATGAAAATGTACTCAGCATCATCCTTAGCGGCCTTTAGGAAGTCTGCATCATTAAATCCTGCTCCCCCAGGCGCAATTAATGCTTTGACGTTTACATCGAGCTCTCGCATCTGCTTTACCATTAGTATGGCATCGGAAACATAGCCAACTGCTAAAATAGCATCAGGTTTTGCCTCTTTTACCTTTAACAAAATCGGTGTTAAGTCCTTTGTACCGCTTGGGAATAATTCCTTAAGTACAACTTCCATCCCTGCATCCTTAGCCGCCTTTTCGCAGAACTTTGCTGAGGCTTGACCATAAGCTGAGTTCTCCATTATTATGGCCACGGTCTTTGCCTTCACAACGTCTTTTAGAAACTTCACGGATATATTTGCTGTTTTTATTACCTCAGAATGAGCTCTAAAAACATATTTATAGCCTCTTCCCGTGATCTTTGGCGAGCCGGCACATGCCACCGTTGGTATTTTATACCTCTCTGTAACTTCGGTTGCTGGTAGCGTAGTTGAGCTTGTATAGCAACCTACTAAACCGACGATCTTCTCTTTTACAATTAGTCTCTCTGTTTCAGAGGCTGAAACCTTAGGATCTCCTTGGTTATCTGCTACAATAAGCTTTACCTTTGCTCCTCCCAGAGACTTTATTCCTCCAGCATTGTTTACTTCCATCACCCTAAGCTTAACCCCATTTAGATGCTTTTCACCAGAAGAAGCTAAAGGTCCGCTTAAAGGCCAAACCGTTCCAATTTTGACTTCGATGGTTTCTGGTTTCTTAGTCTCTGTTTTCATACATCCAGAGAATGTGGCTAGCAATATAAACACCAGCATCAAAGCTACTTCTCTCTTCATAATGCTACAAAAAATACATTATTGTATATAAATGTTTCTATATATTCCTCAATGTATAAAAATAAACATCAAAAGTTCAATGAATTTTATGGCGCGTGGCAGTACCGTATAGCAAGCCTATGATATTTATGAAGAGTAAGGCAAGAGTCAAGGTAAGTAGGAGAGTTATTATTATCTCTACATTTGGTGGTAGAGTAACAGTTTTTAACAGGGGGATAAGCTTTAAGAACCTTTATCCCTACCACTAAGGAACCTGCAAAGGTTGCTGTTAACATAATAACCATTATCATCACGGTGCCTATTGCTTCAAAAAATCAAGCATTTTCATTCTCCTTCCTCCTCCTTGATTTCTTCATACCATAATGGGAACTCCTCCTTCACATACTCCTCAGGGAGCACCCCTGAGAATATAACCCTGTGTAATCCTTGAGGGTGAGTAAAATTTAACCCCATTTAAACTTTATCTTCTAATCTAGATCTTCCCTCTTTATTCTCCCGCGAAAGTAGTAAGTAGTTTATGTCCAGCTGAACGTCCGTTGAGTCGATGATCATCCTCTCCCTCTTCTCCTCTTCTCTTCTCTTCCCGCACTGCTTGTTTAGAATTAGAATTCTCAAAACCACGTTAATAAAGATAAAGCTCCCATCGCCTATTCTCGACAGAAACCTGTAGATCATGTTTTTTCTGGAACCTTCCTTATCCTCGGGAAGGTTCTGAGATTCTCTCTGGTTTTCAGCTCGCTTATCACTAGGCTATGTTCTTTGAGAAGAACATCGAAATTGAAGTCAGAACGATTTTTATCGCCGCAATTCCCTTTTCCGGGCCGATCTTCTCCCTTGCCAGTATCTTCTTAGCAGTCCTGGTATCGAAAAATTTAAGTATCTTTTTCAACAATAACCATTTCTGTCTTTCTCTGAAACAATTAAAGGAGTATACATTTTGGACACCGGAGAAGGGATTTTTCCCTTCTCCTAAATAAATTTTTCGGTTTTATTTTTCTTAAAAATTTTATTCGAGGTTTTATTATCTGTCCATTTACTGGGGAAGTTTGGTTTATATTGAAGTAGAGGAAAACGAGAGCGATTTATGTTTAGTTTAGTAGCGTTTTTGGAGCACCTTATTTAACTTTTTATCCATTCCTCTCTTGATATCTTTGCCTGTTTAAGAATTTTAGATAGCAGTGCAACGCCAATAATTTTTCTATGAGGATTTGGAATCGTAAGAACCAAATCTCCTCTAATCATATAAGGATGTTTTCCTCCATAATAAGGTCCTTCAAATCCAAGCTTCTTTAACTTTCTGACAAGCTCTCTCCAAGTAACTGGAGTTAATCTACCTTTACTCAACCGTTGCCTCCTTTGGCAACTCTATAATCTTATCTCCTATCGGAGGAAGAGGAAGACCTTTTTTAATTCTAAGAAGTATCCAGCCTTCAATAACCTCAGCTAAATTTCTTCTGCACTCCTCAAGTGTTTTACCAGTAGCCCATACTCCTTCAAGCTCTGGAACTTCTGCATAAAAAGGTTCTTCATCATCAATGATTTCATATTTTGCTCTTTCAAGGGCGGCGTTTATGTATTCAATAATCATTATTATTATTTTAATACTTCACAAGTTTAAATATTTAAGTGGAATATTGTGCTGTTCTTCACTCTTCTTCTTCAATAGGCTATCCAATGTCTAATCTACCTCCAGCTCTCTCAACAACTCCCTGAGCTTTCTTCACTCTTCAAAATCTCCTCTCTCCTCGTACTCTCTTATCTCTAACTTTATCAGCTTCCTTATGTTCCTTCTAAGCTACTCAAGAGCCTCCATTTCGCATCTCGAGGTTAAAAGAAGAGGAGGTATACAAACTTCCCAAAAAAAAGGATAAGGTTATCAGTGGACGCTTGGTGTTTTTCTTTTGCTTAAGTATACGATATGGTATGACATATCGCGCTAGAAACGCCGACCGGTTGGGGTGGAGGGAAAAGCGGGAGCAAGCTCTTGATTTCCTTTTTATGCATTGAGCTTTGAGTTTTGAATTTATTTTTCGAAGATCTCTTATTCTCTAAAAAACCTCAAATCCTTTTCAGCCTTTGAAGCGAGAAGATTTTTCGATTCCAAAATTTTCCTTGCCAGGTCAAGAAAAATTTTACATAACTTGCTAGTCTGAACACATTACATTACATTATCCCAGCCTTTATCAGAGCTTCTTTAATCCTTGCTACTTCTTCTTCAAGCTTTATGGATTCTCTGAAGGCTTCTCTTGTTTTTTCACTCTCTTCTCTGACAATATTTCCTACGTTGTTTATCTTAGCCCCAAGCTCCTCTCTGGTTTTCTCAGATTCTTCTCTAATTACTCCGGTCAACTCCCGCCTAGTCTTCTCCCCCTCCTCTCTAATCACCCTTATCGTTTCCTCTTGCTTCTCCAGCATACTATCCTGCTTCTCCAGCATACTATCCTGCCTATCCAGCATTCCCAGCATTATTGGAATAGCCTTCCCCCAATGCTCCATTTGAAATGCCTGCATGCATCTCTCAATGGGAGGAACGTCATAGCTATAATCTTCAAACCTTATCTCCTCAACCACAGCCTTCTCTGGTTTCTCATCCTTTATCCTTTTCTTAAACTCTTCTAAGATTTTATCTTCAGCTTCTACCAAGCAAACAACCGCCTGTCTTCCATCAAAAAAAGTGTTGAAAACATTAAATTTATCTATTCCATATTCTAAGGCAATTGTTATGAGTTTAACTCTGTAGCCAACGTTGTGAACCTTGCCTTTAATGGTGATCTTGAGTTTCATAAATTTAGATTTATTTAAAAACGTATAAAAATCTTTTTCCATAAACATTCTATGATTCTAGGAACTCAACAAAGATTAACCTTTTCCTCGTCATCTGCGAAGAAGTGTTTTATTTCAAAGCCAAGCAACTTAAATTTCTAATAAAAGTAACGAGGAGGTTCTCCTTTATTTTTTTATTTTTGCCCGTATTTCTTTAGAACTTCTATCTTTTCCTCCGGAGTTTCTGCTTTTATATATTCTAAGTACATCTCCACAGCTTCTTGAAATGCCTTGTCTAAAGCTTCTTGACCCTTACCGTATTTCTTCTCAGCAATTTTTCTGAAACTTTTAAAAAGCTCTTCATCTAACTCAAGCTCTACCTCAACGTATTCTTCTTTTTCTTTATTTTTATCTTTACTTTCAAAACTCATTCTCCCCACCTCTAAAAAATTAATTCAGGCTTGGCTTGAGAGATTCGAGGTTTATTTTTATTTTTGCTTTTGTTTCTTCTTTTTCTTCTTCGTTTAGTAGACCAATTCTTGAGAAGCTCAGATACTTGTCCTTTGAAACTATAACAAAGTCCAGCAGAGCTATATCTTGAGAATCTCAGCAACCCTGTTCATCTCTCTGGCAGCTTCGATGTCTTCTTCGCTTGGAGTGACCTCTCCGCTTGGGTGGTTGTGTATGATTATAATGCCTACAGCATTGCTGAGAAGAGCTGGAGCAAAAACGTCTCTCGGGTGGGCTATGCAGTAGTTTGCTGTTCCTATGTGAATAACGCCATGCCACAAAACGTTGTTTCTTGCATCTAGAGCTACTATGCCCAAACACTCTCTTCCTTCGTTTAGTATTTCCTCTCTGAGGTTTTCTATCAGTTCTCTGGGTGAGGTTATTTTCATTTTGTTTTTGGTTTTAGCATTATCTCGAAGTAATGGCAGAGTATAACCATTGCAATTGCAATACATCTAACGCACCTTTCAAAAAAATCAAACCGTTTCTTCAACCATTACTTCCGTTTCTGTTTTTGTTTCCATTTTCACTTCTTCTTCCTCTTCCCTTTCAAGCTTATCCTTCAGATATTCTAGGATTTTATTGCATACTATATCGAGGTTTTCACATATCTTCTCAATTTTCTCTTGGTAAATCTTGGAGCTAATTTCAAATTTTTCTTTTTCAGTTTCTCCAAGGCAGTAGCCGCATTCTTCATTAGCGCACTTAGAGCATGTGTTGCAGAGTATTGCCATGTTCTCCTCTTTTAACTCCTCCTTTTTCTCTAAAGATTCCTTTATTTTTGTAAGGAGCTTCTCTGCCGTTTCCGGAGTTACTATCTGCATTTCCCCGGTTTTGAAGCTCACCAGAAGAACGTCCACCTGCTCAGATAAAGCATAGCATGCTGGCTGTATTAACTTTAAACCCCGTTTTCACCTCCACTATTGCCAAGGTTTTACCAGAGT